>JAAEQP010001604.1 GCA_024231375.1 bacterium
ATAATGGGACGCAAGAGCTTGGCAGTCCCCGTTTGTCGCTTCTGTTTTCGTGGGTACACGACTTTCTCAACAGCCCCACTGTCCCAGGCATTTTCGCGGCTTCGCCCCAGTCGCCCTGCCGATCAGACACCCGAATCCCACGTGCCTCCATTCCGAATTGGTGCTATACTGCCTTGGGATAACAGGGAGGAATAGACCATGTCGCTGATTTCGATTCTGTATTACATCATCTTCTGCCTTCTGCTTGGCCGCTGCTAGCCGCTGACGCGGCCGCACGCTGAGCCTCCGAAACAGCCCCCCTTGGCTGTGGCAGGTGGAATGTGTCTGGACGGCGACACGCGACCCCTTGAGCGCGCGGTGTCTCACAGGCTCATTCAGTGACCGGAATCGTGGGTGCCTCCAGCCTCTGCTGATGCTATACTGCCTTGGGATAACAGGGAGGAATGGACCATGTCTTGGACCTCGTCACTGATCGCGATGTTGTATTACCTCATCGTCTGCTTGCTTCTCGGCCGCTGCTCCCCCTAGGGCCGTCGCGCGCTTGGCATCCTGAAAACGGCCCCTTGGGTTGTGAAGGGGCGTTCTTATCCCTGACCGTGGGCCTCCGTCCCGCGGTCGCCCTCGTGCAGTGCAGTGCTTCCTTATCGACCGTCTTAGTACGTGGTGTGCGCCCTTTGGGGCGTTCCGGATTCTCCGCAAACAAAGCAGAGAAGAACGGCCTGAAAGGCCGCACTTCATACGAAGATAGGGTGCTGACTGTAACGGGCGCGATCAAGCGAAGGATAACGAATGAATACTGCATTCCTCACAGTCTCCATCCTTCTTTCGGCCGCCTCAGCCCAAGACCCTCCGGTCCTGGAACCGACCGCGAAGACCGTCCACGTCTTCGTCGCGCTTTGTGACAACGAACACCAAGGCATTGTGCCCGTTCCCAAGCTGATCGGGGACGGGGACGATCCGAGGAACAACCTCTATTGGGGCGCCCTGTACGGCGCAAAGACGTTCCTGAAAAAGAGCGATTCATGGCGATTTGTGTCCGAGCAGAAAAGCCCTCGCGATGCAGTACTCGAACGCATGGTATTCAAGCATGCAACGAAGGATGTGTATCTGGTTGCGGATGCCTATCGCGGCGCGCGCATCAAGGATGCCGTAACCGAGTTCCTGCGAGCGGCGGGCGGCCATGACGGGGCGTCGCTCAAGGTTGGCGATGACGTGCTCAATCTGAGCGGATGCGCCGACCTCATAGCGTACGTGGGCCACAATGGGTTGATGGATTTCAGTGTCGCGCCTGAGGCGCCCGTTGACCCGGATGGCGGCAGGCAGGCGATGGTATTGGCGTGCAAGAGCAGACAGTACTTCGAATCGCGGCTCGTGGCATCAGGATGCCGGCCCGTGCTCCTGACCACGGGGTTCATGGCACCGGAAGCCTACACATTGGATGCGGCAGTATGCGCCTGGGCTTCGGGCCAGCCAGGCCCAACGATACGCGAACGCGCGGCAGCGGCGTACCACGAGTATCAGAAGTGTGGTATGTCCGGTGCTCGGCGGCTCTTCCATTGCGGCGAGTGATATCTGAGTCGAATCTGGCGCCCTCGAGTCACGGCATCGCGAGGAACGCGTAGGTAACCGTCACGTCGGCGGTACACAGGGCTTTGGACGGACCCGGAGACGGAAGACCGGGTTCCAGGGGAGCGGTCCATGAGATCCCGTCAATGGTCACACGCTCGACGGAAATGACCTGGGACCGCATGATGGCGGCAGCGCCTTCCGCGGGAGTATAGGCGTTCTCGATGGCCTTGGCGACAGCCATCTGCTCCACAGCCCCCTTCTCATTGACACCCATCACCGGACCGGTGAGGACGCAATTCAACCTGCCGGCAATCGTCCGAAGCGCGTCGCACAGGGACGCAAAAGCCACGGGACCCGTGTCGGATTCGCGGAACGGCGCAGCTGAGAACCGGACACGTGCCGCGGCATGCACTTCGGGTTTGGCGACATCGGGGACAGTCGGTCCAAACACTTCGAGCAGCATGGGACTGAGTTGCCGTGCATCGATTTCAGACGTCAGCGTCTGTTTGAACCCCACGACACCCCGCATGGCTTCGGCGGCCGTCGGACCTTTGGCGCGCAGGTCGAACAGGAACTCCACATGGTCCGCGGGCGATTCCATGGTGGCGTGACCCGGGCTGTCGATGGTGGCGGGGGCCGGTTCAGGCACGAGCACTTGCTGGGGCGCAGGCTGCATGGCCTCCTGGGCACGACCGTCAGCCGCCGACAGGATGGCGACCAAGACAAGGGGGAGGATAAGGACGGCCAGGTAGGGCGTCCGTTTCTTCAACAGGGACATGGGAAACTATCTCCTTTTCTTCGGCAGGAACGGGAAGAGTTGGGCCAAGTCGTGGTCGGACGGCTGATGCCCGTACTCACACACTTCAAAGGCTTCGGCAAACTCGATGCGGTCGGCCTTGCGGGAGCCGTACCATTTCTCAAGGCCCGGCTGGGCCACGCGGGTGTACTCGTCCACGAAGGGGCGCCACGCTTGCATGAGCCACGGCAGCCGCTCCTCGGGGTCGTCGGGTACGTCGTCGAACGCGCCTTCCAGCCAAGGCAACCACTCGTACATCTGGGATTCCATGGCGGCCAGCATCTTCCATTTGATGTCCATTACATCGGTGACATCGACGGCCACATCGGGTTGGAAGGGTGTTGGCTTGCGGAAGGTGTCGGCAAAATACATGAACACGGGGTTCCACTCCAGCCGCGGCGTATCGGGGCAGAAGTGGGGGACCGTTACCATAAACGCGGCATCCTGAACGATTACGGATGTGTACCGGTGGTCGGGATGGTAGTCGTTCGGCCGGTGCGTCAACACCAGGTCCGCTTTCCATTCGCGGATGATGCGGACCACTTCCTTGCGCACTTCAAGGGTCGGCATCAACTCGCCGTCGTGGTGGTCGAGGATGCGGGAAGTAACACCGCCTAACTCGGCGGATTTCATGCACTCGAGTGCGCGTCGTTGCGCCAAAGCCCCGCCGGCCTCTTCGAAATGCCCGATGTCGCCGTTCGTGAGCGACACGAACAGCACATCGTGGCCGAGCTGGCTCCATTTCACCGCACAACCGGCCGCGAAGCACTCGCAGTCGTCGGGGTGGGCTCCGAAACACGCGATCTTCATCAGCTTCCTTCCGAGCCACCGCCGTCACTGGCCGGGGCCGCGGGCGCGTCTTCGAAGTACACAACCACGGTCGTGTGGTACAAGGCCTTGCTGCGGGCTGCCTCGGGCGCCGTCACCGACGCCGTGTCCACTGTGCTCACGTCGGTGCCCTCGGGCAGCAGCAGGGCCTCGGCGTCAACGGTGATGCCAATGGTCTCGCCCGCGACGTCCAGTCCTTCGAGGATGTTGACCTTCGTGATGAATTCATTGCGCTGGGCGTTCGCGCCGAGCACGACAGCGAACGTGCCGAGCTCCTGGCGCTTGTCGCGAAGGAACCTGCCCCGCAACACCACCGGACGCTTGTCGAACGCCGTCCGCGCGTTCACGGCATAGGTCAACCACAATTCTTCGGGGTACGGCGCTTTCACGTTGAGGGTGAGAATCTTCACGCGTCCGTCCCGGCTCACCAGCGGGTCCAACCCGATACGTGCGCTGGTGGACTCGGGGGCCACGGCGGCCTCGATGTCGATGCCTTGCTCCACATCGCCGATGTTGAACTCAGGCTCGGCCACGGCCGGATCGGGAGCCATCGGGACCATGGGCGCAGGATCGGCGGCCGTGGGTTCAGACGGTTCCGCCGGGTCCGACTGGGGGGCGCTCGGCGAACATGCAGCGGCCAGCAGTGCCAATCCAACGAGAAGGGTCCAATTCCGGAGATGCAGCATGCCAATTCCTCCAAAGTCCGGCGCGCAATACGCCGGGAACGGTGTGTGACAAAGTGGGCGCAATAATATCAGGTGGAGGGGGGCAATTCCCATTTCCGCGCGGATTGCGCTGCCGCGGGCTCTTCACACGTGCCGGCAGTCCAGTCAGGGCCGTGAAAAGATGCCCATTCCAAATCGCAAGCAGAGGGCACTCACCAGACCTTATGTGTACATCACTTGTGTGTCTGTGTGCATCCCATGCGGCCTATTTCCCCTTTTCTCCCATACGTCCTATTCGCCTCACAAGTCCTATCTTATTTCCTGGCACCCACTTACCCCTATCTTCCCTTCCTGGCACGCGCCTTGCTTTTACTCAAGGCGTTCGCCAACGCCCGATGGGGCACTGGGAGGTGACGACATGGGCACTAAGCACACCAACGACGACCGCTGGACGCTGAAAATCTTCAGCCCGCTGCTGGGATGCAGCCTGATTGCGGGCCTTGCCCTCACCGAAATCTACGTCCTCTACCACCTGTTCAACGATGTCGTGCTTGAGGCCTTGGCCTCGTGCGGCCAGTTGGTCTAACCATGCCTCGGGGCACACAAGGAAAGGGAAGTACAATGAACATTCTGCTCATCGCACCCGCAACGGGTCCCTGGTCGCGCATCGCGCGGCGCCGGACCTTCAACGGCAAGACGTTTCGATTCTCCATGCTGTCGATGCTGAGCGTGGCCGCCTTGTCGCCTAAGGACGCCAAGGTCACCATCATCGACGAACAGGTCGAGGAAATCCCTGACGAGGATTTCGACCTCGTCGGGATCACGGCCATGACCGCGCTCGCGCCGCGTGCGTACCAGTTGTGCATTCGGTTTCGCGCCAAAGGCATCCCCGTGGTCATGGGCGGATTTCACGCGACCCTGAACACCGATGAGGCCCTTGAGTACGCCGATGCCGTCGTAGTCGGTCCGGCCTACGGCGCGTGGGAACGCGTCTGCGAGGACGTGAAGAACGGCCGGTTGCGGCGGGTGTACCACGGCTCCGCCGAATCGGGCATCCCCAAGCATCTGCCGCGCCACCTCATGGACAAACCCCACTACGTGACCGCGAGCAGCACGTTCGCCACCCTCGGGTGCCGCAACCAGTGCCAGTTCTGCTCCATTTCGCCCTTCCACAAAGGCCAACGGTACGCCCGGTCCGTGGACGACGTGGTCGAGGAGGTCGCGGCCTTCTCGGACGACTTCTTCGTGTTCGTCGACGACAACCTGACCCAGGACCGGGACTACGCATTGGAGCTGTTCCGGCGATTGGCGCCGTTGAACAAACGCTGGGTCACCCAGACGTCCCTCGAGATCGGGCAGGATCCCGAGTTGCTAACGGCCATGCGCGACGGCGGATGCCTGGGCGTGTTCGTCGGGCTGGAGACCTTCGACGCGGCGGCCCTCGACGACCAGGCGAAGGGCTTCAACAAGCCAGCCCAATACCGGGACGCGGTAGCCGCCTTCCACCGGCAGGGCATGTACGTGGAAGCCGGCGTCATCGTCGGGTTCGACGCCGACGACGTCGATGTGTTCCGCACCACCCTGACCATGCTGGACAAGGTCGGCATCGACGCGATTCAGTTGGCGGTCCTGACGCCCTTGCCCGGAACGCCGCTCTTCGAACGCATGAAGAACCGCATCTTCGACCGGGACTGGGGTCACTACGACTACCGCCATGCCGTGTTCGAACCCCGCCGTATGACGGCGGAAGAGTTGCAGGCCGGTGCGGACTGGTTGATACGGTCCTTCTACTCGCCGTGGCGCATTCTGCGGCGCCTACCTCGATGGATGGGTGTGCGCGGCGGACTGAAGCGGTTCGTGTATCCCCTTGGCCTGAATCTGGCCTACCTGGGACGTGTGCTGCGGTTCCGCATCCGCGGATGCGACCCGGCGGCGCGACGGACGCAAACGGACGCGTGCGCCATTCAGAACGCGCAAGGCTAGACACAGAACGATTGCGCGGTTCCGCGCATAGCGGTATGCTGGGTCCACGGTCGCTCGGGGGACCCGGCGAAGGGAGGTCAGTATGGGTGAAGCATTTGCGGTCATGTTGGTTCTCACGCTGGTGGGCGGGACCGTTGTAGGCGCGATCATGGGGTGGGTCGCCATCTTCCAACTCCGCGCCTTGCAACGGCGCACGCAGGACCACCACGTTCGGTTGGAAGTGCTTGAGGGTGAGGGAAGGGAGGTCCGGCCCAAGCCGCGGCCAGCCCCGGACGTAGCGCGTGTAGCTGCACGCGCCCCCGCACGCGCCCCCGCGCCTCCACCGGAACCGGTGAAAGCGCCAGCGGCAGTGTCAAAGGCGGTGTCCGCGCCGCCGCCTCTGCCCGAGACGAAACCGGAACCTGCCGCCACGCCCGCACCCGCACCGGAGCCGGTAAGCAAGAAACCCATGTCCATGCCCGACCTGGAAGTGTTGTTGGGCACGACCTGGTTGGCGCGCATTGGCGCGGTCGTGGTGGTGATTGGGTTGGCGTTCTTCCTGAAGTACGCCTACGACAACTCCTGGATCGAAGCGCGCGGGCGCTTGGCCATTGGAACGCTGACCGGTATCGTGGCCATGGCAGCCGGTCAGTTCTGCCGGCATAAGCGGTGGCCCGTGTTGTTCCAAGCCCTCACCGGGGGCGGGTTGGCCACCTTGTATGTATGCGTGTACTTCTCGTGCCAGATCTACGGCTTCACGGAGCAGGGCGTGGCCCTCGCGCTTGCCGTGGCCGTGACAGCCGTGGCCGTGGCCCTGGCGGTGGTTCACAACGCGATGTCCATAGCGATTCTGGGCCTCATTGGCGGGTTCCTGAGTCCGATCCTCATCTCGTCGGGCGAGAACCATCCCTATGCCTTGTTCACCTACATCGCCATTCTGGACTTGGTGGCCCTTGGCGCGGCCTACTTCCGGCGCTGGCGCGCCATCGACGTCTTGAGCTTCGTGGGCACCACGATGGTGTACGCTCTGTGGTTCGAGAAGTACTACGACCCCGAGGCGGGCCAGATGGTGCCCGCTCTCGTCTACGCCACCCTGTTCTATGTGCTGTTTCTCATGATACCCAT
>JAAEQP010001605.1 GCA_024231375.1 bacterium
ATACGGCGATTACCGCAAGCTGCTCGAGGAGAACGAGCTGGACATCGTCGTCATCGGAACGCCCGACCACTGGCACGCGTTGATCATGATCGCGGCCGTGGAGGCCGGGGCGCACGTGTACGTGCAGAAACCCACTGCCGTCGACGTTCGCGAGAGTGAGGCTATGCTGGACGCGGCGCGCAAGCACAACCGCGTCGTGCAAGTGGGCACGCAACGCCGAAGCACCCCCCACCTCATCGAAGCGAAGAAAAACATCGTGGAGGCGGGGCTCCTAGGCAAGGTGGCCCATGCGGACATGTGCTGCTACTACCACATGCGCGCCAACAAGAAGCCACCGGCGGCCCCCGTGCCCGACTTCTTCGACTACGAGATGTGGACGGGGCCCGCGCCCCTGCGCCCCTACGACCTGCTGCCTCACCGTGGCTGGTGGCGTGCGTTCATGGAATACAGCAACGGCATCGTCGGCGACATGTGCGTGCACATGTTCGACGCCGTGCGCTGGATGCTCGACCTTGGGTGGCCCAACAGCGTCTCGTCATCGGGCGGCATCTACGTGCAGAAGGAATCGGCTTCGACGACCAACGACACGCAGACGGCCACGTTCGCGTACGATGACTTCACCGCCGTGTGGCAGCATCGCTCGTGGGGCGACGCGCCCGACAAGGACTATCCGTGGGCCTTCGTCCTGTACGGCGACAAAGGCACGCTCAAAGCCAGCATCAACAGCTACGACTTCATTCCGCGCGGCAAAGGAGCGGAACCCATCCACCAGGGCGCCCTCTTCGAGCGCGAGGAGTATCCCGAGGACGTCACCGAGAAGGG
>JAAEQP010001606.1 GCA_024231375.1 bacterium
ACGGGCCGATGTCCTGTTTCCACAACACGACCCCGCTGAACGCGTCCCACGCCACGAGCCGCCATTGGGCCGGCAACGCCACCGCCGCTGTAGCACCCTCGTCCACAATCGCGAAGACCCGTCCCCCGCTCGACACCACCGCGCTGGCACTCGACAAATGGTCATGGCTCCGCGCCCAGCGCGGGCCCCCTATCCACTGCAGATGTTCCGGCGGACCCACGACAAAATCGTGGGCTACGGCGTTGTTGTCCGGGCCGTGGAGCGCGTGCGTCCACTCATCCAGCTCCGCCGGAACCGGCTTGTGCGTCAGCTTGGCAGCTTCGCCGGTGCCAATGTGGGCCACGCCCCCTGGACACAGGACGCGCGTCACTTCCGACATGAGAACGTCGCCGAGATCCTCCGCGACGAGCAGACGGACCATGTTGTTGCGATAGGGCAGGCGCCCGCCGTCGAATGAAGCCACTGTTACCGGTCCGCAAAGGCCCTTCGACTGGATATGCTCTCGCGCGGTGGCCACGTTAGCGGCATCACGATCCAATCCGTGCACCAGGAAGCTGTCGCCTTGATGCAGGGCGGCCGTCAGTTTGCCGTCCCCGCAGCCTACGTGCACCACCAACCCGCCCTGGACACCCGTGTCCGAGAGAATCGTCCGCGCGGTTGCTTCGTCCGCAGCGACGTTTCCCGAAGCCCAGCATGCGGCCAGAAGACACACGAACATTCCCATACCCATGAGTCGTGTCTTGAGCATTCCCGTTCTCCCAGGTTCGGCTCCGTTCCTTTCGACCCTAGCACGGAGACGGAAGAAA
>JAAEQP010001607.1 GCA_024231375.1 bacterium
TCCTGGGCGAGGCCTTCGCGGGCAGCGATGCGTCGTGGCACAAGCACTCGGATGAGGAGGCCACCCGTCCGAACATTGAGCGCATGACCCAGCGCGCCAAGGTGTTGGGCGACGCCATGCGGGAACGGATGAGCGCGGGCTCGCCGCCGAGTGACACGGACCGAGACCTCTACGAGAACACGGTGCTGTACTTTCTCTACAACAAGTACGCCCACGAACTCTTCCAGTACGTCCAACAGGCCCATGCAGGGGAAGACACGCCGAGCACGGTCCAGAACCTCTACACCCAATTCCAGGAAGACGTGGTCCATTACTTCGCCATGCCCGGCACCTCCTTTAGTCTGGATGAGGCCGACCACCTCTTCGCCTGCTTCTTCCAACTGCGCCGCGCCTTCCACCACATTTTTGACAACATCATCGGCGGGTCCCTCGCCGCGACACGTCTCCGGGCAGCGGTGTGGGAATCCATCTTCACCTGCAACGTCCACCGCTACCGCCGCACCCTCTTCGCGCGCATGGGCGACGTGGCGACCCTCATCACCGGGCCCTCCGGCACGGGTAAGGAACTCGTAGCGCGGGCCGTCGGCCTGTCACGTTACGTGCCCTTCGACCCGCAGAAGAAACGGTTTACGGTGGACTTCGTGAAGTGCTTCTACCCGGTCAACCTGTCGGCCCTCTCCCCCACCCTCATCGAGTCCGAACTGTTTGGCCACACCA
>JAAEQP010001608.1 GCA_024231375.1 bacterium
AGAAGACGCCGTCCATGGGTTGGATGTTCGTGCCGCTCACGCAGTACCACGGCGGCGGGGCAGCCGCGACCATCGAGCCGCTTGACGAGCATCTGGACCATTACGAACGGATGTTGTACAGCAACCTCGCGATGGGCGTGCAGGCCTGTTACCGGGGGCCGAGGCTGTACGACACCGACCGGACGCGGGACCTCGTGAAGGGCTACGTGGACTGGTACAAGGAGTACCGCGACATCCTGGAGAGCGACATGGTTCACGGGCGCCGCGCCGACGCGCGGGGTCTGGATTGGATGCTGCACGCCAATTCACGTTTGGAGCACAAAGGCATGCTGGTAGTGTTCAACCCCCTGCCCGAACCGGTGCGCCAGACGTTGTCGGTAGACCTGTACTACACGGGACTAGAGGAAACGGCCACGGTTCGCGAACGCGGGGCCAGCCCGCGCGCACACACGCTGGACCGCGACTATACCATCGACCTCGATGTGGAGGTGGACGCGGCGGGATTCACGTGGTTCGTGATCGAGTAGAGATCTGACAAGCGATGCGCCGGGGCGGTGCGCGTGTCCTACATGCACTGCCCCGGCTGCTTTCTCCTGCTCCTGGAGCCGGTGGAAACCGGTGCCGCTCACACCAGGGCAATCGCACTAAAACTCAATCTGCTATAGCGTCTGCGTTGTGAGTGCAGCCCCGCGTACCCCTTCCGGCCCACGGAGGAGAGATCGATCTGC
>JAAEQP010001609.1 GCA_024231375.1 bacterium
TCAGATCGATCTCCTTCTCATTCGCGGTCGCTTCGTGCTTGCCGCACAACGCCGTGACCACCTCGGCCACGTCCGTGTGGGATTCGCGGTGGCGCTGGGGGTCGGCTTCCTGCACGCGTGCCAGGGCCAAGAGTTCGGTGACCTGGGTCGTGCCCTCACGCGAACGTCGGATGATCTTGTCGCAGGTCGTCCGGATGCCGTCCTCGTCGGTCACTATCCCGTCCCGGATCAGGTTCGTCAGCGTCTGGACCATCGCCAGTGGGCTCTTGAGCTGATGGGCGGCGGTCTGCATGAAGCGCGACCGGCGAACCTGAAGATCATGGATGGCCTGTCGTGATTGTTCCAGGGCGGCGTTGGCCCTGATGAGCATGTTTTCACGCTGGTCGAGCACCTTCCCGATCCGGTCGGTGAAGTAGAGCGTCCCAAGCACCGCAAGAGCTAAGACAACCACCACCATGACCACGTGCTGTGGCACGGTATGGAGCCCCGCCGCCCCGAGGTGCGGGAGGAAGGGATAGTACGCCAGCCAGCCGTGTGACTGTCCAACACACATGGCGGCGTACAACGCCACGGCCCAGCA
>JAAEQP010001610.1 GCA_024231375.1 bacterium
AAGAGAAGGAGATGGAAGGAACCGCACGAGGACGTGGGGAGAGTCTTCTGATCGTGGATGACGAAGAGTCGCTGGCACGTCTTCATCGCATGGCCTTGGAGCGGCTGGGATATCGGGTCGAGGCCTTCACTCTGGCCGGTGAAGCACTCGAAGCCTTCCGTTCAGATCCAAGCGCTTTCGATCTAGTCATCACCGACCAGACCATGCCGAAGATGACGGGTGTAGAATTCAGCAATCAACTGCTGCAGATTCGCCAGGGCATCCCCATCATTCTCTGTACCGGACATAGCGACCTTGTCGATAAGGACAGTGCCATGGCGACGGGAATCCGAGCATACCTCAAGAAACCCATCGTGGCCCGCGATCTGGCGAACACCGTGCGAGAACTTCTCGACAGAGTCCAGGGACGCGCGGAGGGCGACAATCCGAAGGATTGAGGCGCTTCAGCATCGCCAACGCATGGCCTTCTTGGCAGGAAGACGCCACAGAATCTGGCACATCGCGACGGGCCAAACCGACGCGCACAGCACGTAAGCGTTTGATCCACTTGCGGTAACGTTCGGCGGCGCCAGCCAGTTGCGTTTGTGGTACGACCATAATTCCTTGCCTTGTTCCTTCAGGCGCTTGATTCTGCCCTCGACCGTGAGTATCCCCCGGCACAGCCGGGGGCTCTGTGTTGTGAGCCGCTCAGAGCGGCTGTGGGGGGCGCTAACGCGCTCCCGCATGTGGGGCCACCTTCAGCGGTGGCCGCTTGACCCAGAGAGAACTCACGATGACCGTCGCCACCCGGCCCACGTTGATGTTAGCCGGGTCGAGCGTGTGCCCGCCCGACTCGTGCATCAGTGGGCCCACTTCGACCTTCACATCCGGCAGGTCCGCATCCCCCGCTGCCACCACCAACTGGAGCAGTTCGCGTTCACGGCGTGCCAGCCCTACCGTGCCGAGCAGCGTCAGCGCCGTTCCTTCGCGCGATTCGTTGGGAGGCGTCCATGGTTCGACCAAAGGTCACGATTGCTTGGCTGTATATGGCGAGGGACGTGGACGCCAGGAGCCTGGCGATGACGCTCCTCAGCGAAACAAACCGCCCAGAATGCAAGAATCGCGAGTTTTTATGGCTAATTGTGCTGTTTATACTAGGGTAAGCGGAACGATGAGACCAGAAAATGGTATATTTCAATAGAGATGGTGTTGAGAGTATGAGATTCGAGCCAAGCGGAATACCGCAAACAAGTCTGGACATTTAGAGTCGGACGGAGTAGGATCCCATGTCAAAGTTGACACGCCACGACTATCGTGGGGAAGAAGCGCCAGGGGTGGAGGACCGCCGTAAGGGCGGCGTCCAGGCGCTCAACAGGGGGCATGGGGGGACAATGACGACAACCGTGGACATCGACCTCACCGCGCCGGAACGGCGCGCCGTGGACCGACACCGCAAACACATGTGTTCCGACCGGGGACACCGTGTGTCGTATGACGAGGCACTGGCGGACTGGTTGGAGAACTGCGCCGTAGCCTGGCGGGAAGCGTGGCAACGAGACTACTTGACGCACCAGCGCGAAGAGATCATGCGTCACAAATGGATTGAGTCGCAGAAGGCCAACCGGGATCTTGGATCGGAAGCCGTGATGGACTGGATCACGAAGTACGCGGCCGCATGGCGCGAGTGGTACGAAGACCAGGCTGATCTGCCTCCGGTAGAGTGCCTGCCGAGTCACCACGGATCCTGAGACCGGTTGCTCCCCGCAACCATCCGGAAGACCTCGCACATTTCCAATCAATAAGACCTTGCACTGTAAACCCCTCACAGGGTACCTTTCTATTCATGGGATGCGACGACGCGCATCCCGCCAGACATGCAGCAGTAAACCTTCCGAACGCTGCCGGGCGAACCCGGCCGGTGCGTTGGATGTGAGGCGGCAGTGCAAGTTCCGGTATCCCCCGAAGTCAACGCGCTTCTCGACGACGCCGTGACCCTCAGCGCCCGCCGAGGCATCCATTTCGTCGGCGTCGAGCACGTGTACGAGGTTCTTGTCGAGCAAAGCGACCTGTTGCCCCATTCCGTGACGGAATCCCATCGCGACGCATTGCGGGCGGCGCTGCATGTGCTTCTCGAGGAGGCTTGGGCCGGAACCATGCCCGTGTCGGGGGTGGAAGTGTTCTACACGCCCCGATGTGCCGAAGCGGCGAAAGAAGCCGCCCGGCTGGCTTCGTCCATGGAGAATCCCCAACCCGCCGCGGGCCATCTGCTGCTCGCGATCCTGTCCGACCCGCTGGCCGCACCTAGCCGCGCCCTTGACCGCCTCGGCCTGGCCCGGCAGGAAGTCGTCGCCGATCTACGCAAGGCCTTGTCGACCCGTGGCCACAAGAGCGGCACGGCCCGGCACACCGCCACCGGCGGCGATTCAGCAACCGCACCGGCATCCGCCCAGACGAAAGCTCCCATTCGCCCGGAGCCGGGTACCCAAAACGAAGAGCCACGTGAGCGGGCGACACTGGCCTCCGTCACGCGCGACTTGACCCAGGCGGCCCGCGAGGGCCGGATCGAGTCGGCGGTCGGCCGCAGCCGCGAGATGTTTCACATCCTCGAAGTGCTCGCGCGAAAGAACAAGAACAACGTCATCATCGTGGGCGAAGCGGGTGTGGGCAAGACGCGAATCGTGGAAGGACTGGCACGGCTTGGCGCCAAAACCCACACCGACGAGCTCATGCCCTACCGGATCGTCGAGTTGAACCTGGCATCCCTCATGTCCGGCACCCAATACCGTGGCGCCTTCGAAGAGAAGTTGAGCGGTCTGATCGACGAACTCAAGGCCGACCCGAATACCGTGTTGTTCATTGACGAGATCCATCTCATTATGGGCGCGGGATCGACGGAAGGCGGCGGCATCGATTTCGCCAACCTGTTGAAACCTGCGCTGGCCCGAGGCGAAATTCGGTGCATCGGCGCGACGACCATGCAGGAGTACCGCAAGTTCATCGAGAAAGACCCGGCCATGGAACGCCGGTTCCAACTGGTGCGCATCGCGCCGCTCTCGGCGTCGGCATGCTGGCAAGTGCTCAAGCGGCTGCGGCCGTCGCTGGAGAAGCACCACGAGGTGCATATTGGCAAACGCGCGCTCCACGCGGCCATCACCCTCACCGAACGGTACCTGCCCCAACGGCATTTGCCCGACAAGGCCATCGACGTGCTCGATCAGGCCTGCGCGCGGTACCGGCTCAAAGCCATCGCGGCAAAGAACAATCCCGGTATGTTCCCCCACGCCCCCGAGTCCGGCGCCAGTGCGAAAGTCACGCCCCACGATATCCGCAAGGTCGTGAGCCGGTTGGCGGCCGTGCCTATCGAGGAGATCACCGCCGAGGAACGCCGCCGGGTCGGCAACCTCGAACGCAAACTCAACCGCCGCATCATCGGACAGGAGCAGGCCGTGTCCAAGGTGGTGGCCGCGGTGAAACGGGCACGCGCCGGGTTGGCCGACCCGAACCGGCCCGATTCGGTTATGCTCTTCCTCGGACCCACCGGCGTCGGCAAGACGCAGTTGGCCAAGGCGCTGTCCGAGGCCGTCTTCGGCGCGGCCAAGCATCTCATCACCTTCGACATGTCCGAGTACATCGAACAGCATTCCGTGTCGCGCCTCATCGGCGCGCCGCCGGGCTACGTGGGCAGCGAAGAAGAGGGCCGCCTCACGGGCGCGGTCCGCAACGCGCCCTTCTCGATTCTCTTGTTCGACGAAGTCGAGAAAGCCCATCGGCGGGTGTTCGATCTGTTCCTGCCGATTCTCGACGAGGGTCGGCTGAAGGATTCCCGAGGCCGCGACGTGAGCTTCCGCAACTGCATCATCATTTTTACGTCCAACATCGGATCCGAACGGTTGCGCCGGCCCGAGCAAGGCGAGACCAGGCACACCGAACCGACCGCGCTGATGGAAGCCCTCCATCAGCATTTCCGTCCCGAGTTCATCAACCGGATCGACGAGGTCGTCCCCTTCTATCCGCTGGTATTCGAGGATATTCGACGGATTCTGGAGTTGGCGCTGCAGGATCTCACCAGGCGTCTCGCCGAGAAAGAGATGGAATTGCACGTGTTCCAGGGCGCCTTTGAACACTTAGCGGAACAGGGATACAGCGCTCAGTTTGGGGCACGCGAACTCCGGCGCGCAGTCGAGCGGCTGGTGGTGAACCCCATCAGCGCAATGATCCTCGACCAGACGTTTGGGGCAGGCGACCGCATCGAAGTGCTCGTGGAAGGGGATAGACTTGAGATACGCCGGGCCGCGAAGAAGGAAGCCGTGTGATGATGACACCGTCAGGACAGCCGGATTGTTTCCACGTGGTGAACGGACCTGAGGACGGCACGCGTCTGCCCGTCATGCGCGCGCCTATCCACATCGGGTCCAACTCCCGCTGCGCCGCCCGCATCAGCCTCGACAACGCAGTGCGGCCCTTCCACGCCCAGGTGACGGCCGTGTCCGACGGCTACCGCATTCGCAAGAAAGACACCGGCCCGGTTTACGTTGACGGCAAACGAGCGGGTCTGTTCCGGTCGCGCATCGTGCGGTCGGGCGGGGTTGTGAAGGTGGGCGACACGCTGCTGTGCCTTGAATGCGCACCCGACGGGTTGGCGCGCCGCAGCCGCGGCATCGTGTCCGAAACCGACGTGGGTTGGGCCGTGCAACAGGTCGTGCGGGGAGTCGCGGGCGCCATCCGCGGCGTCGCCGGATTCGTCATGCGTGTCTTTGGCCGCATCCTCACCAGTTGGCTCGCTATCCTCGCCATCGTGTTTCTGGCCTTCTACTTCTCCGACTGGCTGCGCGGCTGGGCCTACTACGGGTTTTCCTGGGTGCGGTACATGCTGTTCAGTCGGTAGGGAGAGTCTTGTAGGGTGTGTCGAGGCGGACCGGAGGTCCAACGAGCACGCACCATTCCTATGCTTGTGCACTGTCAGACTGGAGGACATCCATGGCCGACCCCACCTTCGACATCCGAATCTGCGCCCCTCTTGAGGAAGGCGAACTGTTCGCATTCTACCAGCGCAACCACATCTGCGAAGAGGGGTACGGACAGAAACTGTCCGAAGCGCCGTTGAAGCATGAGGGCGTGTGGGTGACGGCCCATTGCGATGATGAACTGGTGGGGTTTGCGCGGGCGTTGCACGACGGGTTGCAGGCGGACATCATGGAGATCGATCTGG
>JAAEQP010001611.1 GCA_024231375.1 bacterium
AGTCCAAAAAGGAATCAACAGGACAGGGTTCTCATGGTCATCACTGGATGAGTGATTTGTTTGCGCGGGGGACACAAGGATGCTATTCTCGTGTTGGGGAAGCCTTCCAAGCGCGGGCTGCGGTGAGAAGGGAATGTCGGTGAATGGACAAGTGACGTGTGTCCGGGGGATTCCGTGTCTTTGGCAGCAGCAGATCGGATGAGCCAATGACCGGAGACCGCGGGCGTGAGGAGACGGCCATGAACGGGGCTGCCGCTCGGCATCGTGACCATCAGAACCGCATCTTCACCAAACGTGACGCGAGTGCCCTGTTCCCAACCTCCGGAGTCGATCAAGCCATGAGCAGACGGCGCAACCACACCAGAACGACGCGAACGAACCCTGGTTCAGCGGTGAAGGTGTCATGGAGCATGAATCTGCGCAATCTTGCTTGGCCGTTGGTCGTGGCAGTGTTTGTTCTGGTGCTATGTCCCTTCGTACATGCGGCGACCGTCACCTGGGACGGTGGCGGTGACGGGACATCCTGGGAAGACCCTCTCAATTGGAGTGGCGACGTCCTACCCGTCAACTACGACGACGTCACCATAGACGTCGCGGGTCAGGTCGTCTCCGTCACCGCCGTGACAGGGCTAGCTCTGGGAAGCCTACAATGCGAGGAGGATTTCTCTACGTCGGCCAACCTGACTGTTTACGGTCCATCGGCTGTCAACGGTCCCTTCACGATGACGGGAGGCTCTGCACTCAGGGCCACGGGGGCAGGCGTGCGTTTCGATGCGAACGGCCCCGCCGTCATAGACGGCTCCAGCATCTATGCGCTGAATGGCGGAATCGTTGCCTTTGCCTCGCTGCCCTCATTCGCAACTGCCGATCGGGAGAATGCGTGGCTCCAGGCAGACGGTGCCGGGAGTCTGCTGGACCTGTCGTCGGTACAGTCTCTCGTCGGTCCTCAGCAGTACTGGGATAGCCATGCGGTCTTGCGCATCGAAGCCCTGAACGGGGGCCACGTTGACCTGTCGAGCGCGGTGAGTATGGAGAGGACCTGCAGGGCCACCGTGTCTGGAGACCCAGCCAGTACGGTTGACTTGAGCTCTCTGCAGTGGATTGACGGCTGCCTCGCGGGGGCGGAGGACAAGTGCCGCTTTGTGGCTGTCTCGGGAACGATTCTCGTGCCGGCACTTGTGACGGCAACGTACGTTGAGTTTGAGCTATGCAATGGCGGCACCATGAGCCTTCCTGCGCTATCCGCAGGCATCTCGTGTTCCTTCAGGGTCACGGACGGGCGTACCCTGTCCGCTCCTGTCCTCACGAGCCTCTCTTCCCTTGAGTTCCGCGGAAGCGAACTTGAGGCGGCTGATGCCGGAAGCGTGCTTGACCTCTCTTCCTTGCTGACCATTGTGGGACCGTACCAAACTTGGGACCAGAAGTTCTGCATTGACATAGCGGCCACTGGAGGGGCAAGCGTTGATCTGTCCTCGACTGTGACCATGCAGGGGGCCTGCCGCACCACCGCAAATGGATTCGGTAACCTTATCGACTTCGCAGCCCTACAATCTGTCGACAGTTCATCCTCGTCAAAGTACAACACAACCGTGTTCTACGCCGGAAACGGCGGTACCATCGTCCTGCCCTCTCTTGAAGCGGTAACGTACACCGACTTCGAACTCCATTCGGCAGGCATTCTGGCGTTGCCCTCTCTCACGTCCGGAACCTCAGCCTCGTTCAAGGCTTACAATGGCATGTCCCTCGTCGCACCCTCGCTGACGACTCTCTCCTCGTTTGACAGGAACAAGAGCACCATACTGGCGGAAGGAACGGGAAGCAGTGTAGGCATGCCAGCGCTTGCGACCATCGTTGGGCCCGGGCAATCCTGGGACAATTTGAGGACTCTCAACATCACCGCCTCCGGTGGTGGGGCGGTGAGCCTCGCAGCCCTGACGTACGCGAACGGTCCAGTGGCATTCCTGTCAACTGGGATCGGCAGCCAGATTGATGTTCCGCTCCTTCATACAATAGATGCGAACAATGTCCGCACCGGTGCGTCCATCAGGATCGATCAGGGGGGCGACCTGAATGCTCCATCCGTCACGACCCTTCTGAACACGGCACTCTACGCCTATGATGGCCTAACGCTGGACCTCTCGTCCGCTACAACCTACATTGGTTCGACGATGTTCACTGAGAATCCTCCAATACTCGCCTCCGGTCTAGGAACGCGAATTGACCTGTCAGGCGTCACGAACTTCGTTGGTCATAACGATCCCGCTTCGCGCATGCCCGTCAACTGCGAGGGCGGAGCCGTCATCGATATCTCTTCCACGACGGCGATCACCGGCAGGGTCAACTTGGGCGTCACTGGTCTCAACAGCCGCCTGCTTCTCAACTCCCTCGAAGTGTTCCACGGTTATGACACCGACTCGATCAGCGTGAGTCAGGGCGGGGTTGTGGAACTCAATCCGGCGGTCACTGAGTTGCGCAATCTTTCCCTGGGCCTATCATCCTCCGGGGCCCTGAAGGGGACTGTCATCGCAGGCACACTGGAGATGGACAGCAGCAGCGAGTTGACGGGGAACGGACTGATTCAAGGCACTCTTGTAAACGCCGGGATCGTGCGACCTGGGGGACCTCCCGGCTCACTGGAACTCGATGGCAGCTTCGTCCAAACAGGAACGGGGACTGTCGAGATTGAGATTGGCGGTACCACCCCTGATGTGCTGTACGATCAATTAGCGGTCACCGGACAGGTGGATCTCGCAGGCTCTCTGATCTTAAGTCTGACGAACGGGTTCATTCCCGAATTGCTCGACACATTCGATGTGCTGTTGTTCGACACTCGCACAGGTGAGTTTGGCACGTACAACGGTACAGACCTGGGCGGCGGACGAACGCTCAAGGCCATCTATCGACCTCACAAGCTTGTTATCGGTGAGGTCCCCGGCCTCATCACGCCACCTGTCGACGCCGTTGTCACGAATCAGAACATCCCCGTCACACGGGACCTGAGCGTCCACGTCGGCGAGGCTGTTCAACCCAATTGGTCTGTCGCTCCAAGCGACACGGCGTTGTTTACAGCCTCTATCGACGGGGGAGACATCCTGACGATCACGCCGAAGTTCAACGCCTTCGGGTCGTCGACGACGACACTCACGCTGACGGATCTGAGCGATGGGTTTGACGATCAACAGGTGTTGGACATCACGGTGAACCAGGTGCTTCCGACGGCCCCTGGAGCCGCTGTCATTTTTCCGCAGAATCCCATCGAAACGGAGAGTCTGTTCTGCGCGATCCAGGCAGGGATGGTCGCTGCGCTGTTGTCGCCGCAGTACGAGTATGTTTGGACCAGTTCGCTGGGCAAGAACCTTCCGCCCCGCATTTCGGCGGCTCTGGTGAATCAACTCGAAGCCACGGACACGGAACCGGACGAGGTCTGGACATGCACGGTGCGGACCTTCGATGGGACGTACTACTCGGCGGGTTCGGCTCAGGCTGTATCGGATGCTGTTGTCGGCCTTGCCGAGTCGACACTCACGCTGAGCGTCGTACCCCAATCCATCACACTGGGCGAGAGCGTCACGATCAGCGGTGGCGTAGAGCCCGTGGTTCAGGGCGAGGATGTGTTCTTCTCGGACACGGCGACGCCTCCGGGACCGTCGGATACGAAGCCCGGCACCCAGAGCACGGATGTGAATGGGCTGTTCTCGGACAGCTTCATCCCGGACGAAGCGGGCGCGTGGGCGTTCACTGCCGAGTGGCTTGGCAATGACCAGTATCTCGGTGACGTGGCATCGTCGCCTCTCACCGTTTCAAAGGCCCAGCCTTCGCTGACGCTCACGCTCAACGCCTCGTCGGCGGCGATGGGGTATGACGAGTTGGAGGCGACGGCTACGATGTCGGCGGGGTTGCCGGCGCAGTTGGCGGTGTTGTTGTCGGGTGTGCCGTTGAAGCTCTGGGTGAAGAAGCCGGATGCGTCGCCGGCAGGACCGGTGTTGGGCGTGACGGATGGGGACGGGGTTGCGGTGTTTGACGCGGCGGCGTTTGCGTCGGCGGGGATTGTGTTCAACGAGCCGGGGTTGTGGCAGTTCATGGTGGAGTTCGAGGGGGACGACAACTTCTTGCCTGCTACGTCGCCGGGGTATGACCAATCGGATTCGACGCGGTTGACCATCAAAGATCGCGCGGGGTACGCCATCGTGGTGGTGGGTAAGTACGATCACAACGGCGAAGGCGTAACGGAACACGCGAAGACGGGCGATGCGGTGTACCGGGCGATGATCAAGCGCGGGTTGACCGACGACGATATTTTGTACATGCGCGAAGCGCCGCAGCAGCAGGTGGCGGCGGACATCTTCGTAGACAACATTGCGCCGAGTCAGGCGGCGTTGCAGACGGCCATCGAGACGTGGGCGGCGAACAAGATGACGGCCGCGGCAGCGCCGTTGTATGTGGTGTTGCTGGACCACGGCAGCGAATGGTCGTTCTATGTATACCTGGACGAGTACGACGAAACGCGGTTGGTTACGTCCTTCGAGTTGGACGGGTATTTGGACGTGCTGGAAGGCAAACTGGACGGCGCGGCGTTGGCGGAACCGCGGGTGGTGGTGTATGGCGCGTGCCATTCGGGTTCGTTCATCGATCACGTGTCGGCGCCGA
>JAAEQP010001612.1 GCA_024231375.1 bacterium
ACTTCGCGGTGTTCACAGCGGCACTCCCCCATTTTCGGGAGATCTTTCCCAATGCGGAACTCACGCTCGTGGGCAACCCGTTGTGGGCGGAGCTTTCTCAATGGTTGAATGAGCACCACTGCGTTTCGAAGGGAGACGAGCTGTTCGACCGATTCCTGGCACTCGACCCGGCATCGCTGGTGGACCGACACGCGTTCCGAGACGCGGCGCAGACTCTCGGAGACTTCGACCTCGTTGTGAGCCCAGCCTTCGCACGGACCAACACGGCTGACAAACTCGTCGCGGCATCGGGGTGTCCATCCGTCGCGCCCGAAGGCGACACCACCAACATGACGGCCCGCCAGAAACGCCGCAACGACCGCCTCTACACGCGGCTGATCCCCAGCGGACCGGCGGAGAACGAGGTGGAACGCGGCCTCCATTTCGTTGAAGCGCTGGGGGACCTCCCCAATGTGCCGAGGAAAGCCCCTCACTGGTCCATCCCTCCGGAGACGCTGTCCGACACGCTTCGCGGGCTGCGCGCCCGGACCGGTTTTGACAGCGAGGCGCGAGCCTATCTCGCCGTGTCCCCGTTTGCGGGCGCGTCGTTGCGCCAGTGGCCACTGGCGAAATGCGCGGAGTTGCTGTCTCGAATCAGCCAGGCGTGCCCTGCGCTTGGAGTCGTCATCCTGGGGGCGCCCGGAAACCAAGCGGACGCGGCAGGTTTGGTGGACAGCGCGGGACCCCTCCCCCATGTTGTGAACCTCGCCGGCCACGCGTCCCTCATCGAAACCACGGCCGTCTTGGCTCGCGCCCGGCTGTCCATCAGCGGCGACACGGCGGGCAACCACATCGCGTCGGCCGTAGGCACGAACTACGTCACCATCCTGGGCGGTGGACACTTCGGCCGATTCTTCCCGTACGACGTGCCGGGCAGCGCGGAACACGGCGCCTACGTCAACCACAAGATGTCGTGCTACGGCTGCAACTGGCTGTGCCCGTATCGTCTCTGGGGTCGGCGTCCCGCGCCGTGCGTGGAGCGCATTACCGTCGATGCCGTGTTCGAGACGGTGAGCCGAACGCTGTCGAGCCAGGACCCGCCCGAATAGAAAAGGCCCCGGCGGCAAACCACCGGGGCCCGTGAGTGATCCGTGCTTCTAGTTGTTCAGCACGCCGGCCAAACCAGGTTCCCAGAGCCACAACAGCGACGGCTGACCGCTCCGCGACAGGGTGCGCATATACCGGAGCAAGCGCGCCTCCGCGGACATGCCCAGGTCGAGGTTGCGGGGGGTGCTGGCCGTGGGCGAGTAGATGTTGTAGGCGTCGCCGCCGCGGCGCGTATACACCACAAGCGACGCGTCGTCGAGTCCGGCGAGTTCCTTGGCGGACTCAAAGGCGTCCTCCAGGTATCCGACCTCGTCGACCAACCCGGCCTCAACCGCTTGCGGGGTCGAGAAGATGCGTCCGTCGGCAAGGGTGGCCACCTGTTCCCGATCGAGACCAGGCCGTCCCTCGTCCACGACATCAATGAAGCGCTGCTGACAATCGTCGGCCAGGCTCTGGAAGATGGCCTTCTCTTCTTCAGTCATACTGCGGAACAGCGACCCCATGTCCTTCTTGTCGCCGGTCTTGATGACTTCGCTCTCGACGCCGACCTTGCCCATCAACCCTTCCACATTGAGATGGTGGCTGATCACGCTGATGGATCCGGTGAGCGTCGTGGGATGTGCGACGATGCGGTCGGATGTGCAGGCGAGGTAGTACCCGCCCGAAGCCGCCATCTGCATCAAGGCCGCCACGATGGGGACTTCTTCGTCTTCCTTGTAGCGCATGAGTTCGTTGTAGACGATGTCTGTGGCTGTGACGCCGCCACCGGGGCTGTCGATACGCAACAGGATGGCCTCAATGTTCTCGTCTTCCCGCGCCAACTCGATGACAGAACGTACCGACTCAACCAAGCTTGGTTCGTAGCCCGACAGGAGTCCGTCGCCCGACTGCGCGTCGATGACGCCGGCGATGTCTACCATGAGCACCTTCTTCTTCGTCAAGCGGCCCTCGGCGGGCACCACGGTCCTCTGGGTGAGGGTGGACTTGGAGTCGCCCAAGAGGCTGAACCCCACACTGTTGAACATGACGCACCCATTCATCACAAGCGCCGCACAACAGGCGAGAATTACCAGAGATCCGGTACGAAGTCGGTTCATACTGTTTCCTTTCGAAATGTTGCCCGGACGCCAGAATGGCGCACGGGGCTCACGTCGTTCATCTATCTATACCAGGACGAAACACCAGATCCGCCCATGGTCATTCCAACGCGCCGAGGGGCACCTGCCAGCACCGCACGCGTTCCCGCTTCCACGTGTAGCAGATGGCCACGCCATTCTTGGTTCGGACGATGCCCGGATACGAATACTCGCCCATGGTATATTCTAGACTTGCTATATCCCGCCAGATTTCACCGTTGTCGCTCGACACCGCCAGGTTCAGCGGTGTGCGGGCTCCCCAGTTCTTGCCCACAGGGTTGTAGACGAGGAGCACACGGCCATCCTCGAGGCCGAGGCAATCGATTCCGCTGTTGTTGTTCGGGAGGCCCGATGCGCGCACCGGAGTCCATGTCTTGCCACCGTCTTCGGAGTCGGCACGGGCTACCACGCCAGCGGTGGTCCGCATGAGAGCATGCACCTTGCCCGGGTCGGATTCCCAGAATGTCGGCTGGATGGCGCCCTTTCCACTGATAACGTCCTTGCTGATCGCCCAATCTTCACTTCGGGACCACGTCTTCCCGCCATCCTCCGATCGGTCCGCGAAGGGGTCCCAGCCGCCGAGTTCGGTAGACGCGGGCGCCAGCCACGCGCCGTCTGACAAGACAATGGCCTTGTTCTTCACGGGACCGCGTCCGCCTTCGTCACCGGGCACCAGTTCCACGGCCTTGGACCATGTCTTGCCGTTGTCTTTGGACGAAATCCAGTAGGTCTGCCATCGTGGGATGCGGGGACCCACCTTGAAGAAGAGGCATACATCATCGCGCGCGGGGTCGCGGAAGAGTACGGGATTCCAGTGGGCCGTCTCGTTAACCTTAACCGCCAGTTCCGGCGCTGTCCAGGAGCCTTCCGCAAACCGCGACATCCAGATGCCCACGTCGGGATCCTTCTCTTCCGTGCCGCCGAACCATGCTGCGATGAAATCGCCATTGCCCGCCTGTACGACGGTGGAAGCGTGGCATTGTTTGAAGGGGCGATCATCGCCAAACACGAAGTCCGCGC
>JAAEQP010001613.1 GCA_024231375.1 bacterium
ACATGAGCAAGGAACCGCCCAAGACGAAGGACGGCGAGTACTCCACCGTCTACGCAGCGATTCAACTCGACAGCGGCGTGTGGCACTGCCTCGTGACCGAGGAGCAACACAAGAGGTTCCACGCCACGGCGGACACGTTCGACAAGCTGGACAAGAAGCACAAGCAAGACGATACCCCCGCGCATGTGTTCGGCAACTGCGTGCGCGCACCCGGCAAGCGGTGGGGGACCATGGATAAAGTGGCAACGACCATCGATGCGGTGGAGATAAGGGAGCGATGAGACGACTACGCTACAACGACGCGAGTCAATCGCTGCGGTTCGAGTTCCCGGACAATTGGTTAACGGCCAGCGCGTGCACCATCACCATCACGGACACCGGTGGGACGGAGACGCTCGCGGCTGACGCTGCCACGGTCTACACGGCGACCACCACAGACGGCGCTATCGCGGCGGGCGATTCGACATTCACCGTGGACGGGGCGGCGGCGATGGAAGCGGGCGACAGGTTCCGCATCTCCAAGTCTCGGGATACCACGGAGATTGTAACCGTGCTGTCTCAGGCGGCGAAGGTCTCCACCATCCGGCATACGTTCGACTACGCGCACTCGGACGAGAGTGTGGTTGCGGCGATGTTCTGTACCTACGCCCTCGATACTTCAACCGTTGCCGACTTCGACGAGGGGGAAGCGTTCACGATTACGTGGACCCCGAATACGGACGACATCCCCTACACAGAGGACGCCATTGTATACGCCCTCACAGGGGCCGAGGTGGCCGGGTGGCGGGAGCACTTTAGGGCAAGGTACCCCAACCTCTACACGGAAGCACAGGGGCGCTTAGGCGACCTGTA
>JAAEQP010001614.1 GCA_024231375.1 bacterium
AACGATGAAATGTTCTAACAAGTCGGGCCCGCACCGGCACCGGATGTCACTGCTGGCGCTTGTACTGGGCTTGATCCTGGGCCTCACCACCATGGTGTCGGCAGGTGTTCCCGATGAAACCTGCGCGGACTGCCATGAGGAGATCGCGGCGGCTTTTGGCAGTACCGGACACAGCAAGTACTTTGCTGCTAGTCCGTCGCTGGATGAGTACGCTTGCGAGGCTTGCCACGGAGACGGCACGGCGCACGTCGAAGACGCCGACCCGGCGCAGATCATTAACCCGGCCAAGACCGACATGTTTGGTGGCGCCGAGTTGTGCATGACCTGCCACGACGGTTCGCAATTCGATGACTGGGCGTTCTCACATCACAAGAACGCCGATGTCTCCTGCGCTTCGTGCCATAAGGTTCACTCTTCGGACCTGACGCCGACGGCGGCCAAAGGGGCGGACATGTGTTACGACTGTCACTCCGACGTTCGGGCCGCCGCCTACATGCCTTCCCACCACCCGGTGGCCGAGGGCAAGATGAGTTGTCAGGACTGCCACAATCCGCACGGCGGCGACGTGGCGCTCGCGATGGGTTCGACCACCCGCGAACTCTGTTTCGGTTGCCATGCCGAAATTGAAGGTCCCCACGTATACGAGCACGCCCCGGTCAACGAGGACTGCATGCTCTGTCACTCGCCGCACGGCACGGTGGCCGACAAACTCCTCAAGCAGAACGAGCCGGCGCTGTGTCTGAACTGTCACGGGATGCATTTCCACGCCACCGTAGAAAGTGTGCCGGGAGATTGGAACGCGGGTCGGACGGTCGCTCCGGACCGATCGGCCTCGTCCACGCTCGACTCGTGGAAGTCCGGCATGCTGACCAAATGCACCCA
>JAAEQP010001615.1 GCA_024231375.1 bacterium
GTCGCTGCACAGGTAGGCCACTCCGCGTTCGACGAAAGGCTGAATCGCCTGCGGCGAAAGGGGGATCGTGGGCTGGGCTGTGGCAATGTCCATGGCGGCGGTGAGGGTGACGCCGCGGCCGATGCCGTCGACGTCTCGGACGTACCCGATGGCGTTCATGATCGTGCCATCCGCGATGACGAGGCCGTCGGGCTCCGCTTGGCTCAACACGGTGTGGGCGAACCGGTCTGCTCCATCTTCTCCGTTCTTGCGCGGGCGGATGAAGTAGGTGTAGCTGTCGCGGAATGGAATGTGGCGTTTCACGCCGATGGAGATGTTCCACCGTCGCATCAGGCCGGGTGCGACTTCGTACACTGCTATCGGGAGGACGGCCAGCACGAGGCAGACGGCCTGGCGTGGGCCGGAGAGGGCTTTCACGTGCGTGATTGCCACAGCCACGAGTAGGGTGAACAACACGTAACAGGGCATGAAGAACACGTACTGGTCGGGCACCTCGTATCGAAACGCGAAGACGAAACCGATCGCAAAGATGGTGGCCGTGACGGCGGCAAACCAGCGTGTCCGTGGCTGTTTCCACGTGGTCCATAGGCCGATCGGTGCGAGTAGGGCCAACGGCGTGGGGAAGTTCATTGCGAAGTAGAGGGCGGTTTTGACGGTTTGGCGGACCA
>JAAEQP010001616.1 GCA_024231375.1 bacterium
GCCCGGCCTGAAAGGCCGGCTTCTATAAGGCGCGGCCCCAAGTTCAACCAGAAACACAAGACTTGCAGAGGCGAAACAAACGTACTTAGGACGCTTGCCTACTTTCTGGCCGCGCCCCTAGGCTATGTCCTCTTAAGCGCGAAGACTCGACTGAACCCCCGCCCCTGGCCGCGCGGCCGTCACACGCGGTAACGACGCTGCACGAAGGACAACGGTTGGCGGACGGCGTCGTGCTTAGAGCGGTTTAGGTTTTCATAGTCCTATTGCCATTCCTGTTCCGGATCGTGCACGTGCACGAAAGGAGAGGCACTCGCCCAGAGGCCAATGAAAAGTTGACGTGCTTAGATGTGCCAGGGGGCACGCCTGGCGCGCCGCAGCAACCGATTTGCCTGTTCATCTTCTGGGAAGACCTCGCGCGCGGGGTCCCATTTCAGGGAGCGCCCCAACTTGTAAGCGATGATCGTCAGGTGCCCCAGCGAAGCCCCCCGATGCCCGATTTCTTCGTGGGAGTAAGGCTTTCCGCGGGTCTTGATGCACTCGAGCCAGTTGGCGTGGTGGTCTTTGCCGCCGAGGTCGACATCGTGTTCGGGCGCATTGAACTCGGCCATGAGTTCTTCGGGACCGCCGGTGAGTCCGCTGTTGTCAGACATGGTCGTGAGCCAGCCACGCTCGCCGACGACGACGCCGCCGAAGTTTCCATCGAGCCGTGCATCTTGAGGGACTGCGCCGTAGAGTTCCTTGACCTGTCCCCATCCTTCGACCAAGTGGAACAACACCCCGTTGGCATAGCGGTAGGTGAGGGTTGGAAAATCGCCGCTGCTGGGGTGGATGAGTTCGACCGGCCCGCTCTCTTCATAGCCAAGGGCGTATTGGAGGACGTCCGCGGAGTGCGAGTGGTACCACGTAGACGCCGCGACGCCGAAGTCTTCGCAAAACGACCATGGCACAACGCCGGGCATGGGGTTGCGGTGGTAGCGCGCGTTGTAGGGACGCGACAGGGCCGGCCCGAGCCATAGATCCCAATCCAGCCCTTCGGGCACGGGTTCGGCCCGGAGCGCGACGTCCACCGGCGTGAACGGTCTGAATCCCTCGGAGCCTATGTTGATGCGGCCCCAGAGGGCGAACACCGACTTCACTTGGCCGAGTCCGCCCTTGCGGATGAAGTCGCATGCGCGGCGGATCGTCAGGCGCGTTCGGTACTGACTTCCGTTCTGGAAGACCCTGCCATGGCGACGGACCGCGTCGACGAGCTGGCGGCCTTCGTTGATGGTGATCGAGTTGGGTTTCTCGCAGTAGACGTCCTTGCCGGCTTCGGCGGCATAGATGGAGAGCGGCGTGTGCCAATGGTCCGGCGTGCAAATGACGACGGCGTCGATGTCGTCACGCGCCAGCAGTTCGCGGTAGTCCTTGTAGGCGCCGCAGTTGGGCTGCGTGCCGCCCGATGCCCTCTGAGTATGCGCGTGCGCCACGACCCCCATCCCCTCATCGAGGCGCGTCCGGTCTACCTCGCATAGCCCCAGGAGCTCGACGTCGGAACCGTGTGCCAGGCGGTTCAGGTGCCCGCGGCCCACCATGCCGTGCCCGATCTGGCCCAGCGTGATTCGGTTGCTCGGGGCGGTCTGTCCGTCGGCGCCGCGTGCGGATGCGGGGATGATCATGGGTGCCGCGAAGGCGCCCGCCGCGACGGCGGACTTGCCCATGAAGCCGCGTCGGGTGATGGTGTTACCGGTGACTGTCTTATCTCTTGACGTCTTTGACATCGGCGTTCTCCGTGAGATGAATCCGTCGTCGTTTCTGAAGTCGAGCCTATGCGGGCGGTGCGATCTTCCGTAGCGCGGTCTCGGCGGCATACACCAACTCGGGATCCGGGCTGTTCCGCATGGCCTCGAGTGCGGGGATGGCCTTCGGGTCACCCCGTTCGCCGAGCGTGTTGACGACGCCAACGCGCGGGATACCTTCAGCCGTGTCCAGCGCGGTTCGCAGTGCTTCGTTGACGGAAGCGTCCGGCATCGCTTCGAGGGCGAGCCGGGCGCAGTCCGACAGGTCGGCGTCGGGGAGCATTTCGGCAAGTGCGGGAACAGAACGGGCCGTGCCCATGAGGGCGAGTTGCCGACAGACGTACTCCTTGCCAGGGAGTTTCGCGTCCGATTGCAGCACCTCCAGGAGGGCCTGCTCGATCTCCGCCAACTTGTCCTTGTCGCCTTGGGCGGCCACGATCAAGTCGCCGATGCCGACCAGCGCCCCCCGATCACCGCCCCAGTCATAGGCCATCAGTGTCACCATCAATTCGTTCACAGTCCTGTCCTCCCGTCTGCTTCTCGCGTGGGCATCACTCCGTTACTTCGCCAAGTCCAGCGTCACCTTGTCGAAGAACCGTGCGGACTGCTCACACTCGGGCATGGAGTCGAGCCAGTCGTAGGAGTACTCGAGGCCGAACATCTTCGGTTTGACGCCTTGCTTATGCACTTCTTCGAGGAACGCGCGGGTCTTCCCCACGCCGGTGCCCCAGGGGACGTCGTGACCGTCGGGGCTGAGTTCGTGGAGGTCGTGCATCTGCACCACGAAGAGGCGCTGGCCGAGCGTGGCGACCGCGGCAACCGGGTCGAGGCCGTCGCGCATCCAATACCCCATGTCGGCGCACACCCCGATGTGCGGTCCGCGACCGGCGCAGACCTCCATGATCGCCTCGGGGCTCCAGTAGTTGGGCGAGGCTTTCTGGTCGTGATTGTGGATGGCCAGGTTGACGTCGTACTCGTCGCAGAACCGCTCGATGGTGTCCAGCGCCTCCAGGGGCGGCTCGGAGATGAGGGTCTCGATGCCCATCTTTCGGGCGAATTCGAACACCTTGCGGCATCCGTCCTCGTCGCCAGGAATTACGGAGTAAAAACACGTCAGCAGGCGCACGCCCGCATCGTCCAGCTTCAGACGAACCGCCTTCAGCTCTTCATCGCTCAGCTGGGCGTTGAAATTCTTGTCGATACCGTTGCCGACCTTCTGGAAGTCGAGGCCGCCCAAGTAGGCCAAGCCCAGTTGGTCCGTCTTCTCGATGGTCTCGAAGAGCGTGTAGCGGTGGAACGTATAGGCCGTGATGCCCAAGCGCCAGCCGAGTTGTTCCTGCGCCTCGATGGCGGGCGTCAGCCGCGCACTGGGGATGGTGGGCGCATCGAGATCGCCCAAGGCGAATTGGGCCGCGCCCAGGTAGAACTCCAGCATGGCCGGGTCCCAGAACTGGTAAGGATTGTGGGCGACAGTCGAGTAGAACACGCGTCCCCGGCCGTAGTGGCGCACCCACGCGATGGCGTAGTCCTGGTCTTCCCGCTCGTGGGGCTTCGCGCTTAGGTCCGTCTTCTCCACGTCGATGCTGAACAGCACGCGCACGCGGTCGCGCGAGTAGGGATCGCCCACGCGGAAGTACTCATCGCGGAGGTCGAAACCGTCTTCCGGGAAGGGGGCCAGGAGCGGATGGCCGGGCGAATCGATCTTCATGTAGGCGTGCTCCTGGGCGTCCCGATGGTTGGCGCCACGGCCACCCAGCATGCGGCCGAACTCGGGCCAGTCGTCGCCGCCGCCCTCGCCCCAGTTCCAAAACGCCACCGTGGTGCCGTGCACGCCCATGAGGCCCCCGCCGCCGTAGACAAACTCCAGCAGATTCTGCCTGAGCGCGGGGTCGTCGAACTGGTTGCCCACAGTGTTGTTCAGGAACACCGCATCGAACTGGGCCAGATTCCCTTTCTCGAAGACGGCTGGATCCCGGCTGATGACCACCTCGAAGGCGCCGGTCTTTCGGCCCATCTCCTGAAGGGCGAGATTGGTGTGGAACCGCGAGGGATGGCCTCCGTACACCACGTTGAGATCGAAGATCAGCAGCTTCCTCGCCTTCTCAGGAGTCGCGGGCGCCCGGTCCGGCAGGGCCGCGGAAATCTTTGCCCGATCCTCGGCACTGATGGTGTAGCCGTTGTCTTCGGGGCCGCCCGTTTCGTAGGCCAGGGCCATGTGCGATACCAACAGGCCCGCCAGGCATCCCGCAACCCTCGAAAAGCGTATTCTCGCCTTCGCCGTGCTTGCTCGCATTAACTGAGATTTCCCATGTGGACCAACCCGTGACCATCACGGGCAAGCTTTCCACCATTCTATGAGAGCGTACCGACGCTTTCAAGACGGTTCTTGCTTCCATGACCGCCCTTTGAGGTCGTTTGTGAATCAATAACAGCCATCGCACGCTGTGATTAGGTTGTGTCCTTTTGAGGTAATTTGGATAGGTTCAGGATTCGGATAACACGGGCGCGACTGATGTTGTCGCGTTTGGCGAGTTCGCTACGCTTGTTAGCCAATTCTTGCTGGAGAAGGTTCTGGAATTCGATGGCGAGGTGTAGAGGGTGAAGTACGATTTCTTCATCGGCCTGCAAGTCTTTTTGACGCTGTGGCCTAGTAAGGAAGACGAGATTGCTTTCCCGGTTCTCGCATATGGCCGGAACGGGGAGCCAGAAAGTTCGAGGCCGTACCTCCGGGTGCGGCCTTTCTTCGTTCTTCGGGCGGAAGGCGGGCGGGTGCTAATCCGCCTACGGCGGACCTTCGGCCCGGTCACGGGTCGAGGCGCAGCCGAGATGCCGGGCTCTGGCGCGGCATTCGAGTCCTGTCCCGCGGAGACAGCAGTCACACGGCCACCCAATCGGGTGGCCGTTTCTCGTTTTCGGAGGGGGCACGCTCAGAGTATTGCAGACGATGGGCTGTCCGTATGAGACACGTCGATCCGGAGTGTCCCAAGGCTAAGGCCTTTGCAGCCAGAGAGCAGGCAACTGCTGACAAGACGTCTTTCTTTGGGGTAAGCCCAAGAGAAGTGGCACGTCTGTAGGTACGCTTCCGGTTCTGAGAGAGCGCGGGGTGAGGTCCTCCGCGCTACTCACCCACTCGGAAAAGGCTAGGAGGGTGCACCGTCTAAGGCACGGCGTCGGACACGGGAGAAGGTAGGTCCTGCAATACTGAGAGGAGCTTTCATCTCTCCGGCGCGGCCGTCGCTTGCAGCGTGACCTCGCCGAGGTCGACGTGTTCGCCCTGCGTCACCTTGACGCGGCGGTCCACCTCGCGTGTCTGGCTCGCCGTTCGCGTCATGGCCGGTACTCGAAACGACACCTGGACCCCGGCGGGAACCGAGCCGCGGCATCCCTCGCCGATTGCTATGAAGCGCATTCCCCCAATGCCGCCCTCGTATTCAGAGCTGCCTTTCACGAGTGGCAACGCCCAGTCGGGAAGCGCCGGATCGTCGACCCGCCAGTTCGCGACCTGCGCCATTGCTGCGTCCGAGCCGAGCACCCGCAAAGAAACGGTGCCGGCGGGGAACATACGGAATGGTTCTATCGTGATGACGCAGTCCCCAGACCGGGATCTCGCGTTGGGCCACCGGTGCACCACCAGGAAATCACGGGCGAAGGCTGTCACGTAGTGAACGTCGTGGGAGGGCGGCAGTTCGATGCAATACGACCCCGACTCGTCCGAACGAGCGCAGTCCGTCATTCCCTGGAGCAACTTGAAGCCGGGGTGACTGGCGTCCGGATGGACAGGCATGCTCTCAATCACTTCCCACTCCTCGGCGGTGAGCATCGCAAGCGACTGCACGATGTTCCCGCCGCCGTTGGCCACCAGCACGCCTGCCAGCGGCTTGCCGGTCACTGCGTGCATGGCCGTTCCCACGATCCGCGGCCCGCGCGCCGGAGGCGGCTGCAACTGGAAAACGAGTTCGGTGGGACCATCTTCCGCGACCATGATGGGCGCGAAGGCGCACCGAACGAGGCCGTCGGGCGTGTTTCGCGGAAGCGAAGCGGCAAGCTTGCCGGGCCGGACATACACGTGCGCGTGGCCGTCCTTCCATTCCGCCTCATCGTCAAGGTCGCGCGCCGAAAACCGAAGGGTGGCCAATCTCTTCGGGTCGGTGATTGGGCCGTTCTCGTCCTCGAACGCAAGCACGCGGTATAGGCCCCTGTCGAGAACGACGCGGGCCTCCTTGCCGCTCGCGATCTGGCCTCCCTTGCGCAGGTAGCTTCGATCTGGACCCGCCACTTCGAAGAGGAACGTGCATCCGCGTGAGATCTTCGGCAGCGGCCCCAGGGGGTCATCGATGCGGTAATGAACGGGAGGCGGGTACAGACAGAATCGACCCGCGGCGTCCGTATACACTGTCGCGCGACCTGAGCGACACCCAGGGGTCATCGCCTGAAGCAGGTGCATGCTGGCGCCTTCGATGGGCTGGCCTTCCCTGTCCACCACCACGCCGCGCAGTGCAAGTTTCGCCGCGTCTGAATCGCGACGGACCAGGCCGGTCGGGGCGACGTCCGACTTCGGGTGCGGCGGTATCAGGTCGCTGCGGCCATAGTCCGGATGCGATACGACAAGCTTCGGCGGCGACCAGAAATCGCCGCGGTAGGCGGCAATCGTGACACGGCCCTCTGCGTCAGTCTGCCACGGCCCCTCAGAGAACCGTCTCGCCTCCGATTGGGCGGCCCTGGGGTTCAGCATGCCCACGATGGCCGCATTCGCGATGGGCTGGCACAGCGCGTCCGAGACCACGCAGTCCATCGGCTCTCGCGACGGATTGAGGTGGTACCTCCGGCCCTCCTCGTGGCGCCACGTGTGCACCGAACTGCCCAGAAGCGCTGCAAACGCGGCATCAGGCTGGTCCTCCGCCACCAACCGTAGCAGTGCGTTCTCCGCAGGCTCGTCCAGGTTGCAGGAGAAACCGTGCCCTTCGAAGAGCACTGGCATGAGCATGTAGTCGTTCGGCAGGTCGGCCATAGACGCGAACACGCGCACGACTGCCGGTGACAGCTCGAGCGGCTTCGGGGCGGGCCCCTGTTCGGCCTCCTTGAGAATGCCGTCGCAGAGCCACGCCATGCCGTCCTGTTCCTTGACTTCGTCCCCGTTGCGTCTCCGCGCCGGCAGGGCCGCCCACACCTCGCGGCACTCGCGGATCGCGTCCAGGCACAGCGCGGCATACGAATCGTCAGACGGGGGCACCACGAGCGCGGCCTGTATCCTCTCGGCAAGTGCCTGCCGCTGATCGGGCGGCACGCCGTTCTTGGCCACTTCGACCCAACCGCCGATGGCGTCCCTGCGGTTTGTCGCATTCTCCTCCTCAAGCCGGGCCTTCATGATCCACAGCAGCCGCGTCACGTCTTCCGCGTGCTGCGAAAGGATGCGTCGTGCCTCCCTTGTCTGCGCGTCGTCGCCTTGGTGACTGTCGAGCCACCCGGGTTCGGACAGTTCGGCGGCCCTGTCGCGCCAATACGCATTCTCTTGCACAAGCAATTGGCGAAACTCGCGGGCCAGATGCTGTCCGTCGGCGCCGTTGAGCGAATCAATGATTCTCGACCTGAAAGCCGCGCATTCCGGCCTTTCGAGCAAGGCCTGGAGCGCCGGTACGCCCGGCCGCCCCACGCCGGCCATCGCGGCAAATGCGGCGACTTCAGGGACAAACAGATCCGAGTCGATATAGGCAAGCAGTGCCTTCTCGACCGCTGCGTCGCCACCCGCCGCGGCCGCCGGCTGAATCACCTCCGCCCCCAGGTACTGACTCACTGCCTCCTGGACAGCCCGTGTCGCGGGAACGATGTGGCCTGCGTCATACGCCCTCAGGGCCCGCATCCGTTCCTCCGGGTCTTCGGTTGCGAGGACGGCCTCGAGTTCCCGTTTCTTCGTGCGGGCGCGTACGACTTGCGCATGGAACGCTTCCCAATTGAACGGAGAGCCCTTACCTTCCGTCGGGGACCAAACGTACACCCAGTGGGGCGCGAGTGGCCCCGGGTTCATGTACTGTGCCAACGCCCACATGCTGCTCTCAGACTCCCAGGCCACCGATAGGGGGAGGGCCTCCCGATGCGGATGGGGTCGCGTGAACCGCCGTTCACTCCCGGTTAGAAGCCACGGGTAGCGAGGTGGCTGGTCATCATCCGGTTCATCGTCATGCAGGAAGAGGACGGCCCTCGTTCCTTCGAGAAGCTTGAGGATCGGTAGGCTCTGGATTTCACCCCCATGATCATACCGTGCGTCCACAAACACGCCGCCGCCCGGCTCTCGGGAATAGGGATAAGTCCTCGGCACCTGCTTGATCGCCTCCTCGTAGGCGGCGAGGTCCAGGCTCTCCAAACCCGGCACGTCTAGGACGTCGCCGAGGCTGAGACCGCCCACCCATACTTCGAGGACTTCGACCGTACCGCCCACGCGCACCGCCACGATGTGGTCGGCCTCCCAGGCGGCCATGTCCAGATCGAACCTCGGCCGGAGTCTCGCCCCCGCCGACGCTGCCCACAATCCAAGGCCGATCAACAGC
>JAAEQP010001617.1 GCA_024231375.1 bacterium
CCTGACCGGCCCGCTGACCTGGACCCAAACGAGATGTATCCGCGGGGTGCCCTGTTTCCGTTGACGGCGTTCTCGGTGGCGGGCACGTTGGATACGGACGAGGAGCGTGCGGCGGAATTCGAGCGCGCGAAACGCGACGGGTTCACGATGATTGGTCCGCAGTATGAACTGAACAAGCGCGTGGTCGATGATGCACGCAGGCACGGGATGAAGGCCGCGTACCATATCGGTATCGACATGAAGTTCCTGAGCGACGCACCGTTGGAACTGACTCCCGACGAAATCCGCACCCAGATCACGGCTCAGGTCGCGGAAGTAGCCGACAGTCCCGAGATCGCGTGGTGGTATCTGACGCCTGAAGAACTGCGGCACTGGCGCGGCAATGAAATGGCCTATCTGGAAGCCGCCACGGATGCCATCCGGTCCACCGACCCGTTGAAGCGGCCTATCTATATGTACGACCCGGGACACCGCAATGCGGCGGGGCTGGCGCCCATCGTGAAGCACCTCGACATCTGCGGTAAGGGCATGTACACGAACTACTCGGGGTTTCGCGATGCGCGCGTGTGGGTGCGGTGGACCATGGAACAGGAGGTGGCCGCGGTAGCCGAGGCCAACCCGTCGGCCATCCCCATCGCGGTGCCGGAGATGTTCCAGCAACCCGACGCTGAGCACATCGCGTTGGTGCCCGCGTGGGTGCGCCACGACATGTATCTGAGCCTGGTTTCGGGCGCGAAGGGCGTCGTCATCTTCTCGTTGCGGCACCGGGACAGGTTCGACGCCCACGGCGTGTACTACGACGCCTACGCGCGGGTGGGCCGCGAACTGAACGGGGAACTGGGCCTGGGGCAGGTGTTCCTGTTTGGTGAACGACGCGAGGACGTGTCGATCAAGGTCATCGAAGGTCCCGCAACGCTTGCGCTGAGTTGGAACGTCGGCAAGGAGAAGATGCGTACGGCCGAGTATCCGTCGGTGGTGCATCTCGATGTCGCTTGCGGAGATCGGCGGTGTCTGTTTGCCGTGAATTCGGCCCGGGCACCGGTCCGGTGCTGGGTGTCGGGACTGCCGGTGGAGCCTGTGATGGCCCACGACGTGTTTGGTGAGGAAGAGCCTATCGCCGTCGAGGGCGGTGGCTTCGAGCTGGGTTTGGATCCGTTGGGGGTGCGCGCGTTTCGGTTCGCTGCGCCGGAGTAGGGGCCCCAGAGAACCAAGACCCCTCACCCTGCCCTCTCCCGCTGGGAGAGGGTAAGACGCCCTCCGCTCCTCTCCCTATGGGAGAGGACACAGGTGAGGGTCTGGATTCCAAAGACCACGGGCCGCCCTCGCCGCGAAGCTACTTGTCGAACGCCTGCCACGCCTCGTCGATGAAGCCCGCGAACACCTGTGTGGAACGGGTATTCGCGGCGCTGTTGGGATGGGAATCGCCCGCCCCGCCACCATACTCGCTGCGCAACTGGTTCGGATGCGACGAATCGCTTGCCGGACAGGCCAAGAGGTCGAACCAGTCGAACACCGCCACGTTGTGCAGCCCGGTTGCGCGCACGTAGGCCGGCAGCCATTCGTCTTTCAGCCAGGTGTTGAAGGCGCGGGCATTGGCGGCGATGGGCTTGTCCGTTTCTGCCCAGCACTCGGGCGGCGCGGTGACTGGGATGAACAGCGTGTCGGGATGTTGGGCGAAGACGTCCTGCAACGCGCGGTACGTGTGTCCGTCGTGCGCATAGGTCTTGCCCGAGCCGCCGGGATGGCGGTAGACGGCCTTGTAGTTGGCGATGCAGTGCCAGTCGCTGAACGGATCGCCCGGTTCGGTCCCCACGTCGTCGACGTGGCTGTTGGGGAAACAACTCTTGAACAGGATGATGCGGTTTTGGCCGCCGTGAGCCTGCACGCGGCCCAGATAGTCGTTGAACCACAGAATCCAGTGCTGCATATCGGTCAGGTCGCCGGCGGGCGAACCCAGGGACCGGGGCCGTCCGGAATCGGGGTTCAGTTCCGTTCCGTAGGTGATGTCGTTCCGGTCGTCGATGTAGGGCTTGGCGAGCAAGGCCCGATGTAGCCCGCCGTTCAACCAGTTCTCGCCGCAGGAGTGGTGGATGAAGACCGCGCCGTTGGCTCCACCGCGGCTGCCATCCCGGGGACCCACTTCAATCTCGACGGGCCCTTCGGGTTCGGGTTCCTCCGCCGCGATTTCCGTTGCGGGTTCGTCCTCGTCCTCCGTCGGCTTGGCGCCGGCCGCGACCTTGATGTAGTCGGCGCGCGTGGCCTTCTGCGTACGCCCGTCGGAGAGGGTCACCGTCAGCGTCACGGTATACGCGCCGTCGCTGGTGTACTGATGGGAGGTGTAGGTCTCGTCGCTCGTGGCGCCGTCGCCAAAGTCCCACGCCCATTTCGTGACCGAATTGATGAGCGACTCGTCGCCAATGGGATGGAAATGCACTTCGATGGGTGCGGGACCTGCGTCCGGCGCCCCGTAGAATCCGATGGATCCGTCACCGTCTTGCGCAGATGCGAATCCGGTTGACGCCAACGTGACAACGGCCAAGATGGCAAGCGTGATTCCGTGACGTGACAAACACATGGTGCCCTCCCCATGCCTGGGAATCCCCAGTTGAAACCTCGAACCTCCCACAACCCGGCAACTCGAATCAGTATAACACGGTGTGCCCGGGAGGCGTGGTGTGAAACCGGCCGTGGATTGATGTACCCTTCGCTGAGGCAGTCTCCCGCGTGGCGGGTAGGGAAAGGAGTCGGCCATGAAGATCGCGGTGGTGTTTCACTCGGTGACGGGCAACACGCATGCCATGGCGGAGTTGGTGAGAGAGGGGTGCGAGCGGGTCGCGGATGTCGAGGCGCGGTGTATGTCGATCGACGAGATCGATGACGCGTACGTGGATGAAGCGCGCGCGATCATTCTCGGGTCGCCGTGTTACGAAGGTACGTGCAGTTGGCAGATGAAGCGGTACCTGGACACGGGACCGCGCGGCGTAGCCGGCAAGCTCGGCGGCGTGTTCGTATCGCAGAACTGGCCGGGTGGCGGCGGCGCGAGCATGGCCGAGATGTCGATGATCGCGGCCATGCTGGTCCTGGGCATGGTGGTGTACTCGGGCGGGATCGCCATGGGCACGCCCTATCTCCATTTCGGGGCCGTGTCGACCCGCGCGCCGGAAGACGATTTCTACCGGGAGCGCTGCCTGAAACTGGGCGAAAACATTGCCAAGAAGGCGGTCGAATACTATGGAACCGACTAGCGAAACCGCCGTGACCGACGGCCAACCGGAATCGCGCCCGGTCCTCTTTCAGGTGGACAAGGTGAAGAAGGACTACCAGATGGGCGAGGTGACGGTATCGGCGCTTCGCGAAGTGACCCTCCAGGTCTATGAAGGCGAGTTCCTCGTCGTGTTGGGTCCCAGCGGCTCGGGCAAGAGCACCCTGCTCAACATCATCGGCGGTATCGACCAGGCGACGACGGGCACGGTGCTGTTTCGCGACCAAGCGCTGAGCGAGTACACGGAAGGGCAGCTGACCCTCTACCGGCGGCACCACATCGGCTTCGTCTTCCAGTTCTACAACCTTATGCCAAACCTCACAGCCGAGGAAAACGTGGAGATGGCCACGGAGATCTCCAGCGACCCGTTGTCGGCTACGGAGGTGCTCGAACTGGTGGGACTGCACGAGCGGCGGACCCATTTCCCGTCCCAGTTGTCGGGCGGCGAACAGCAACGCGTGGCCATCGCGCGGGCCGTGGCGAAACAACCCGAGATTCTGCTCTGCGACGAGCCCACGGGCGCGCTGGACATCAGCACGGGCAAGGTGGTGTTGGACGCGCTCCAGGCCATCAACGCGCGCATGAATACGACGGTGATTGTCATCACCCACAACGCTGCCATCGGCGCCATGGCCCATCGTGTGATTCGCATGAAGGACGGGCACGTCGAGAAGATCATCGTGAACGAACGGCAACAGACCGTGGACGAACTGGAATGGTAAGGGCGGCGGGTTAGGCTCGGGCATGCGCGTACTGGACAAAAAACTGTTCCGAGGCATCTGGCGCTCGCGCGGACAGGCCTTTGCCGTCGCTATGGTCGTCTTGTGCGGATCGGCCAGCTACATCTGCGTGGCGTCGGCACACCGCAACCTCATGCTCACCCGCGACACCTACTACACCCAGTACCGGTTCGCGGACTTCGAGATTCACCTGGAACGGGCGCCCTTGCGGACGTTGTACCGGTTGGAGACCTTGCCGGGCGTACGGCAGGTGCGCGGCCGGATTGTGAAGGAAGTGAACGTCGACATCGAGGGGGTCGACGAACCGCGTATCGGCCGTATCATCGCCATGCCGGACCTCCAACGCCCCGTGCTCAACGACGTGTGCCTGGTCGCGGGCCGCTACTTCGAGAAGGGGGTCCAGGAGGAGGTCATCCTCAGCGAACGGTTCGCCCAGGAGAACCGGCTGAAGGTCGGCGACCGCATTGAGATATCCCTGGGTAGCAAGAAACACTCGCTCCGCATCGTCGGACTGGGGCTCTCGCCTGAATACGTCTACATGATTCGCAACGTGCAGGAGCTGTTTCCCAGTCCTCAGCGGTTCGGTATTCTGTGGGTGCCCCAGGATTTCGCCGAGAGCGCGCTGGCCATGGAGGCCGCGTGC
>JAAEQP010001618.1 GCA_024231375.1 bacterium
AGACCGGTGTGGGGAAGATGAGGGGGGTGGCGCCGAAGGACTTCTTCATGATGTTCATGCCTCCAATGGGTCCAAAGGGCGGGCGTTGCTACGCCTTCGTCGGGTCGTGGCGTCGGCGCGGGATCGGGACGCCGCCGCCGCTTCGGACCATAGCATGAACCCGTCGATTTTGGGTAGAGGGCTCCCGGAAGATCGGGATCACGGCCGCCACGGCGCCGGGAAGCGCCGCTGGTGGTCCTCAGAACCTGCAGCGGCGGTGGGCCGTGCGCGCCTTCCCGGAGGCGAGGGAGCAGGCTGCTGCGTCGGTCCGGCCGGAACCTCGACAAGCTCGTCCGCGCTCGGCGCGCACCAGCGAGCGCAGGGGATCGTGGCAACCGCCGAGCAGATCCCAGCAGTGAACCGATCGGGCGCCGCAGCCGTACACACTACAGGTGTACCTGGCACCAGCTGGGTCCATCGACGTCGTGGCCGGCCGCTCGATAGCCGGTCGACGGAACGTCGGGGGGTCACCGTGCATCCTCGGTCCCGCACGAGTGAGAGATCGCTCAGATCTCCTTTTCCCGGGTTCCGTCGCGGGGATGACCATGGAACGATTATCAGCATTCTACCTATTCCTGTTATCGGCGCATTCTCTGAATCCACCGGAGAGCATTCAGATGCGTGATCCCCACTTGATCACGCCGACCGTTGCTCGAAACAATCAACACGATCACGGCCGGTTCGCATCTCGACCGACCGCGATCGTCAACGAGGGGAGCAAAAGCGATGCCCGACAAAACTGACGAAACGAGTAACCCCGGCAGGCCGACCAACGACGGCCAGCTCATCAACCTTACCAAGTCACGCGATTCCCGTGCGTTTGGCGAAACAGAGAGTTTCTGGGAGAAAGACTTGTCACGCATGGCCGATCTGATTGCGGATCACTTGCGCTCGCTAACCATTGAAGTCGAATTGTTTAAGGACGAATATAGTAAGTTCCGACAGTTCCACCCCGACTGCCGGGAGCTCG
>JAAEQP010001619.1 GCA_024231375.1 bacterium
CCAGGAACCGAAGGTTCCCGGAAGCCATGCTTCCCGATCTTCACGACCCCACCATCATTCATACATGAGCCAGGCGGTTGCCGTGCAGGCTCTGTCGAGTACGACCCTCACCCAGTATGCGGTGAAGCCCTTCGGGAAATCGTGCTGCCGTGTTTCTCCTGGTGGCACGTCGAACGTCTCGTACGTGTGCCAGCCGGTGCCGGAGAAATCGACCTCCAACGTGAAGCGGACTGCTTCGGCAGCATTGTGTGAGAGTTCGAGGTGTTTGTTGTCGTAGCCGGTCATGAGATAGGGCTCGGAAGGAACGCCCGCTCCCACACGTGTGTCCTTCCACGGCCCGCCTTGGCCAACCGGCTTGCCGAGTCTCCAGAGGTCATCCACCTCACCAACCCACAGGGCGCATTGACCGTCTTCCGCGCGGACGATGTGCGGGTTGTCGGCGCACGTGTCGTCCGCTACTCCCGACAGGACAAGCAGACCACGCCACGAGCAGTAGTCGGTGATCCGTCGGTTGTGCGTAGCGATGGGGCGAATCCTCGCGAATCCGCCAGCATTCTGTGCGGGCAGCTCGTAGAAGGTGCCGCGACAGTTGAAAAGGTCGCGTTCCGTACAGACTTCACGGGCGATGCGTTCGGGCCCGAGAAGTCCGGGGCTGTCGATGGCGGCGTCGCCCTGTGGCAGGCGGTAGCGCTTGCCGGCGTCATCGATGTAGAGCACCGACGCCGCATCGGCGATGATGACGTCCTTGGGGACCGCCACGTTCTCTTTCAGCC
>JAAEQP010001620.1 GCA_024231375.1 bacterium
CACAACCTCCCACCCGGAAACCACGGCCAAGGTGGCCGTGCCACATCTTTCACCCGCAGTCTCCTTCTTCAGTTTGCAGTGCGGCCTTCAGGCCGTTCTTCTCCTCAGGACAGGCCAAAGAACGCCGTAAACGGCGCACTACAAACGAAGATGCCTGTCGGGCACACGCCGACCGCCAGGTCTCCAATCTTCCAACGCCGCCACACGCTCAGTCGCGGACGTTGTCGATCTCGGGGATTCCGGTCTTGAAGGGCATGGGGACGGGGTGGGACAGACATGGATGGATGCCCAGTCTTGCGAATCTGGGCTCATCGTTTCCATCGAATATGGCTGAATCCCTTGCCTCGGTACTCCGCCCCCAGTAGTTGCCGGTGGCGTCGATAGGATGCTGCGATCTCTGGACGAAGACGTAGGGATTGGACGGAACCAAGTCCTGCGGGAGGAAGTTGTTCCTCGAGATCGCAGAAGACCCGATCCCCGAGTACGTCTCGATGACCGACACGTGATTCGCACGGAATGTGTTGAACTCAACCACAACGCTACCAGGCGAATCGGCAAGAGTCACCCCTCCCGCGGCTGTTCTGCTGTTGAATATGTTGTAGAGAACGTCCAGCTTTCCCGAATGAATGTCAACGCACTCATACCAGCAGTCACCGAAGTAGTTCGCAACGACCCAGCCAGCCCCGTTTCTGCCAGAGCCCCAGTGGTTATCGAATTTCGACCTTGCCGTCAGAGTATTCCGGCTCTCCGAGTCAAACAGCGTCGAGTTCTCGCTCACCACGTAGTCGACGATCCCGTTCCAGAAGTGCCAGTTGCGAAAGTCGTATGGGGTCCCTTCGTCGCCAACCAGCAGGATGGGTCCGGCCTCCGTGCCTCTGGCGAGTAACACGCCCACCACCGCAGGCTCACAGTGCCGCTTTCTGAAAGCCATGTCTTGACCGAAGAGGTCACTGAGCTCCTGGCCAGCGGGGTCACTGGAGTACAGGGCGTGGATAGCCCCCACCATCTCCTCGGTCATTGCGCCGTCCTTCTGGTCGTCCTGGAAGGCCGCCACGAGAATGATTGTGCCGGGGAGAATCCTCAACGTCTGGGGCTCATGAATGACAGTACTCCCCGTAACGTATACAACATCTTCGTCATCCCCCCAAGTCAGGTTGCCCGTTGATTCGCCTGACATGTAGACAATCCTCAACTCATCCTTCCCCGTAGCATTCCCAGGCACGGTGATCGTTTCTTCTCTTCTGCCGGGCGCTCCGGTGACCGGATCGCGGTGTTTGTGGAAGGCGGCCCGGGCGGCGTCGATGATGTCCTGGTAGGTAGCGCGCATCCAGAGGGCGTGGTTCGGGTTCGATGTGTCCAAGACCGGCGGCACGCCTTTGCCCGCCCTGACTTCTTCGAGGACGCGTTCGACTTCGCGATCCTGGTCGAAGGGCTCGGGGTTCATGTACTTTGCCATGTCGATGCCCACGCGGGTGCCTCGAAAGTCTTCCGCCAGACCGAGGCGATCCCATTTCGCGGGCCGGGTTGCGGGTTTGGGACGGGGGTCCGCGTTGGCGGGAGCGGCGTCCCGTGGTTGCGGTGACGCGACTGGACTGGCGTCGGGTTCATCGGAGCCGGATGAGTAGACCGCGATCCCGGCAAAAACCAACGCGGCGGCCGCGAGGACAGCGACGGCGAGCTTCGAAGACCGAGCGCGAAGCAGGGACGGTCCCGTCTGCGTCCGCCTTTGGCGGACTTCGCTTGGGACAGTCCCCGGTGTCTGGTCGGAGCCCGAAGACGCCGAAAGCGCTTCGAGGCACTTGACCCTGGCGTTGCGCACGGCGGGTTGGTTCGGGAACGCCGCATCGAGTTGTTCGAGCACCAGCAGGGCTTCGGCGTGTTGGCCGCTCGCGTGCAGCCGCGACGCTTGACGGTAGAGTTGGTCTGCTTGTTCCTTGGTCACGGTTCCCCCTTGCCTCAAGAGCGCCCCCTGCGTGATGGCAGAAACCAGGGGCAGCGGGGCTGTTGAGAAAGTCTCAGTCTCTCACGCGTAGCCCGCGATAAGCGGGGGACAGCCACCCATTGTCGCCCTAAGAAGGGCAATAATGGGACGCAAGAGCTTGGCAGTCCCCGTTTGTCGCTTCTGTCTTCGTGCGAATGTGACCTTTTCAACAGCCCCACAGTCCCGTCTGCGTCCGCCTGCGGCGGCCTCGCTTGGTACAGGCCCCGCTCGCGCGGGGTGCCTGGCTTCTGCTCCTTGGCGCGCCGGTTACCAGGATAGTACACCATCGGCGGATATGGCGCCAAGGTGGAGGCGGCTGCCCATCGTGGATCCGGACACCCTCAAGCTTCGCTTGAGGGTTGCACACTTGCGGTGCGGCAGGCGCGGGAGCACGGGGCGTCGTTGACGGGTCTGCCGGGTGTTGTTATGATGCGAGGGAGGCGTTTACATAGCTGAGGATCCGGGGGAGCAAGGTATGCCGCAGCTGATTATCGAGCAGCCGGGTGTTCCGACGATGACGGTGCCGCTGACTAAACAGGCGCTGCATCTGGGACGGGCCGAGGACAACGACGTAGTGCTGGTCGCGGACGAGGTGTCGCGCCACCACGCGAAGCTGTTGCGGCGGGGCACGGATGTCGTTCTGGTCGATCTGAAGAGCATGAACGGCACGTACGTGAACCGGCAACGGGTGGTGGAACGGGTCCTGACGCATCTTGATGAGATCTGGTTCGGCAGCAAGTGTCTTGTTGTGTACCATGCCGACGCGCATCTCCCCGGAGGAAGCGGGGACTCTACGCGCGCGGCGGACGACAACTCCACCATCATCAACGACGTGGACAAGATCCGCCAGGAGATGGACCGCGTCGGCAGCAGCATGACGATGATTGGCAAGCGCATGCAGACGCCCGCTGAAGCGCAGACCGAAACGGAAGCGGTCCCGCGGCAGCCGTCGTCGGACGAATTGCTCGCCATGAGCCGGGCATTTCACCGGCTAGACGCGTTGTACAAGGCCAGCAAACTCATCGCATCGGACTTCGACCTGGCGAGCCGGCTGGCGTCGTTGCTGGACTTGGCCATCGAGGTGATGGAGGCGGAGCGCGGCTTTGTCATGCTCCGCGACGACCGGACCGGCGGGCTTCTGGTCAGCGTAGCGCGTCAGATGGGGCAAGACATCAAGGCGAGTTCGCCCAGCATGGGCATCGCGGGCCGGGCTGCCATTGACGGCGAGCTGGTGTTGATGGCCGATCGGGACAGCGACCCGGAACTCGGGGGCCGGGCGAGCATCATTCAACAGCGTATCGTGAGCGCCATGTGCGTACCGTTGCGGGTTGAAGACCGGATCCTGGGGTCCATTTATCTGGATACGCGGAAGCCCGCGGCGAAACCGTTCGACGAGGGCGATCTGGAGTTGTTCGCGTCGCTGGCCGCGCAGTCGGCGATGGCCATCGAGAACGTGCAGCTCTACCAGAAGATGGTAGATGCCGAGAAGAAGCGGGCGAATCTGGGACGGTTCCTGTCGCCGGCCATTGTCGAAGAGGTCATGAAGGAGGACAAGGCTCTCGAACTGGGTGGGCGCAAACGGGTGGTGACGATGATGTTCTGCGACATTCGCGGATTTACGCCTATCGCGGAGCGGGTGACGCCGGATGTGCTGGTGGACATGTTGAACGAGCATTTCACGGCCATGACGGAGATCATCTTCGGTTTCGAGGGCACGCTGGACAAGTACATCGGCGACGAGATCATGGCGGTGTTCGGTTCGCCTCTGGGCAACCCGGACGACGCGGTGCGCGGCGTGCGGGCGGCGTTGGCGATGCAGGCGAAGAATGCGGAACTGAACGTGGAGCGGGAGGCCGAGGGCCGACCTACGTTCGAGTTGGGCATCGGCGTGAATTCGGGCGAGGTGATTGCGGGGTACATCGGGTCGCCGGAACGCATGGAGTTCACGGTCGTGGGCGACCATGTGAACGTGGCGCGGCGTCTGTGCTCGGAGGCGAAGCCGGGCTCAACAGTCATCGGGCAAGCCACCCACGCACTGGTGGAGGACCTTGTCCACGGCCATGCCATGGGCAGCGTACTGCTGAAAGGGAAGGAGACGCCTGTCCGTGCATACGAGATTACAGGGTTGAAGGACGAGGCTACGGGCTAGCCCGGATATTTCACCGGGCTTCTGCTGCGCGCGTGAATCTCACACCATCTCAGGCACTTGCCTTGCCTGCCGACCTCGACGTATCTCGACACGCTGTCGTCCGGCAGCCAGCACCAAGCACCTGATCTGGCGCAATCTTCACTCGCTCGCGACGATACCGGGTGCAATATCCGGGCTAGGCGTCTCGGCGGAGTATCATCACCTTCACAAGCACGGCCACCACGGCCAGCGCGGCCAGCACGAGCAGAATGTCGGGTCCCCACAGGGTCAGGAATCCGGGGGTGCCTTCAATGGGATCGGCCGGTGTCGCGCCCGGGGGAAGTTCGGCGGGGTCCTCGGGCGGCTGAAGTGCAGCACGCCGCCGGTCGCGTTGGGCCAAGGCCATGTCTCTCGCGTCGCAGGCAAGATCCACTTCCTGATCGGGTTGCCATCCTTCTGAACCGTCGGTCAGGATCACGCGGGTCAGTCCCTGGGCGATCTTCTCGGCGTCGGCTTTTCTCTGGGCCTCTTTCTCCTCGCGCTCGAGCCAGCTCCGGTGGGTTTGATCGATGAGTTGACGGCTTTTCAACCAGTCGATCTTGCCTTTGTTGGTGCGGCCCGACGCGGCGTTGCCAGGCTCGCTGTAGGTGAAGTGGATCAGGGGATCTTTGAGCTCCGCAATCTGCACACGGGAACTCTTGCCCGTGTTCAACACGAGTTCCCAGTACTGGCCTTCCTCCATGTCGTCGAAGGACGCGCCGGGGGAAAGGAGTGCGGCCGCGGTTACTGCGATTACGATGCTCATGGTACACGAAGTATAGGCGGTGGGAGGCCGCTTGACAAGGCCCCCGAGCGTACACGATGCTAGCGAACGCGGCGTCGGTGGACGGGGCCGCGGGGAGGTCGGTGTTGAGCGGTTCGTTTGTGGTGTATGTGCCGATAGGCGTTGCGGTTGTCGGGGCGGTTGCGGTAGTGGCGTGGGCGTTGCGGGCCCGGTCGCGCGCAGTCAACCCGCCGGGTAGCCGGAACGCATTCGAATGCGTGTGCTCGGTGTGTCAGCGTGAGATCGTGGTGCCGGTGGCCGAACTGGACCCGCTGGCGCCGGTCGAGGTGGCGTTGTGCGGCCGGACCAAGCCGCAACTCATTGGCCGGAAGTTGGGGCAATACGATTGTCCGCACTGCGAGGCATCCCACTATTTCACGATGGACACGCGCCCACCGCAGTGGGTTGGCGTGAACCTGTACAGTCCGCAGGACAAGACGTGCCGATGTCAGGAATGCGGGCGTGTGCTTCAACCCTCGCCATGGGGCAAGGGGATGTACGATGGACGGCTCCACGAAGCGCCGCGACTCCAGCCGGACTTCGGCTTGGTGTGTGCGATCTGCTCGTCGGTGAGTTGCGTGGACTGCGTGGAGACGTTGGCACACGAGGAGACGTCGGACGGGTCGCACGTGTGTCCGCGGTGCCGAAGGCGCTCGGTTCATTCGCTGTTCAGTGGATGAGGGCGACGGTGTGCGGGAACCGTTGGTCGGGCCGGGGTATAGAGACGGGAGTGGCATTGGTGGGCATGCGGGGAAACCAAGGAGACGTATCGTGAGACGTGGACTCTATACCTTGCTGATTGGGTGTTTGTTAACGTGCTCAATGGTAACGGGTTGCGCCACATCCGGGGAAAGCGGAGTATGGGACGACGTCGAGCCTCGCGAGGGAGCCAAGGAGTTCGAGCCTCCCAGCGAGTCGCCCGTCAGCATGGCGCTTGAAGAGGAGAAACTGGGTGACGCCGTGCGCCAGATCGGCCAGGAATTCGCGGGGTCGCTGGTGGTCATGAACGGCATCGAGGAGTGGCCTCTGCCCGCGACCCGATTCACGCGCGCGGACTTCACGGAGGTGTCGGACACGCTGTCGGCCGTGGCCTACTGTGCGGTCGAGCACTGTCCCAGTTATCACTTCATTTACCCGCCCGGGTACGAATTGCTCACGAGCGTGTCGATGGAGGGCAAACTGGTGGGGGCGTATGGCGACACGCGTTTGCAGGGGCCGATGGCGTTCGGAGCAGGGATGTATCTGTCGACCGTGTTCGGGCTCATGAGCAGGGCGCTGGACATTACGATTGTGGGCGACAACGCGATTGCCGAGAGCCGGACGGGCGAGGTGATCCTGGGGCCGATGACGTTGGAGGAGGCGCTGGAGGCGATTCTGAAGGGGGCACGGATTCCGGCGTTCGAAGTGGACAGCACGGACGAGTACATTTTCATTTCGGTGCCACAGAACCGGAACCCTCGGTCTCTGATGCTGAACACGGGACCCTTGGACCCGACGCAGCAGGCTATGTTGAACGCGCAAGTGGACGTGGTTCTTCCTGCCCCCACCAGCGATCCGAACAAGGTTCCGGCGGGTGGGTCGGTGGTTGGGCTGCGCCAAGTGCTGGGACCTCTGTCGCAGCAGTTGGGCGTGCGGGTAGTGGCGGAACGGGGCCTTGAGGACATCCCCATCGAGGCGGCCGTGCTGAACAACGTCTCCGTTGGAACTGCGATGGATCTCCTCGTTCGGCAGTGGCCGGTCCCGTCGTTTGGCTATCAGGTAACAAGCGACCGAATTGTGATCCGACGGCGAGACCGTGCCGGCGCGCCACAGGGCGATGCTGCGGCAGCGACCGCGCCAGCGCCACCCGTGGGACCGGGTGCTGAGAAGGCCGCTGCCGACAAGGCCGCTGCCGAGAAGGCTGCCGCCGCGGCCACCCCGGCAGACGAGAAACCAGCGCCACCGGCCACACCTCCGGCCGCGCTGGCGGCCGAACCCCCGGCGAATTCCAGGAAGGTCACCTACACGGTGGATTTCGGCGATAGCGCGTGGACGATCGCGCAGCGCCATGACGTGCCCGTGCGAGATCTCCTCCGATGGAACAACTTGCAGCCCAACTCGGTCTTGAAGGCTGGGGTCCAATTGGTTGTGTATGTTTCTGAGGACTTCGTGACCGAACAGGAGGTAATTGCCGCCGAGAAGGCCGCCGCCGAGAAAATTGCCGCGGAGCAGAAAGCCGCTGCCGACAAGGCCGCTGCCGACAAGGCCGCTGCCGACAAGGCCGCTGCCGACAAGGCCGC
>JAAEQP010001621.1 GCA_024231375.1 bacterium
AGAACAGAAGCGACAAACGGGGACTGCCAAGCTCTTGCGTCCCATTATTGTCCTTCTTAGGGCAACAATGGGTGGCTGTCCCCAGGTTATCGCGGCCTGCGCGCCGGAGACCGCCACTTTCTCAACAACCCCCCCGCTACAGCCGCTTGCACCTCAACGACAGTGCGGGTTCGTCGCGCATATCGATTTGGACCGGTTCGATCCGCGTGTTGCGGTTGTCGCGGATGAGAATCACCGTCGGCTTGTCCAACGCGCCGCCATGGACCTCCGCCACAATTCCTGTGAAGTTGGCGTAGGGAGCGCCCGAAACAACCACCACCGTGCCGACCGGAAACACGGGCACCACCCGCAGGAACGCGGCCACCACCTCCCGGTTCAAGGCCGGCCCCGCCATGGCGCACACCTGGCGAACCGCCACGTCAGGCGGCAGCGCCTCCGATCCGCGCATGCCCGTGGCGAGTACACTGTAGGTATTGGCAACGGCCGCGATCTCCCCGATCAGCGTCGGTACGGGGGGAGGAAGGTCCCGTTGCCGGGCGATGGTGTTGCCGCCCCGAAGCCCCCGGGGCAGTCCCTCGCCGTCCTGGCGCTCGTGATGCTCGTAGGCCACATGGGGCGCCAGCAGGTCGGGATCCTCGGTGTTGCGCAGCAATTCGTAACCCAACTCGGCGTGCTGCACGATCCACGTGCGTTCATCCAGGCTTTCGTCCATGAACACCATGCCCATATCGTGAAGAAGTGCGCCGGAAGCCAACTGTCTGAGCCGGACTCCTTGGAGCCCCACAGACCGTCCGATGAGAATCGACAGGACACACACATCAAGCGAATGGTCGTAGATCTCCGTGTCCGCCGACTTGATGAGCGAAACGCTCGACAGTACGTCGCGCTCGAGAATCTCGTTCAGAATCTGCTTGACGGCATCCTGGACGAACCGGATGGGCCCGTCCAGGGAAACGAGGTCGGCGATGGACCCGGACCCGCAGGCCGCCTTCACGTCCCGGTACGTGTCCACCCCGACCCGGCCGATTTCTTTCCGGACCTCGCCGAACCATCGGTGCATCACCGAGATCGCCTTGGCCCGTGTCTCCGGCCGGAGGTCGTCCTCGGGCTCGGGCGCGAAAGGAAGCTCCGGGTCCTGCACGTATAGCTTGGTGTACCCCTTGGCAGTGAGCAGATCGATGTACTTCGCCGTAAGCTCTACGCCGCCGTTGAGGAGGATGCGGCCCTCCTCGTCCACCAGCGCCCGCGACAGCACCTGCCCCGGTTCCAGTTCGTCAACGCGAACGATGCCCATAGTGTGCCCGCCGATCCCCTCTGGCAAAACGCCCGCCGGACCACCCGCCCGGAGACGTGGACGCCTACTCCTTGCCCACCAATTGCTTCAACGATTCCGCGTAGTACTTGTAATCCTCCCAGGATACGTCGTCGGGCACTGTATGGTCCAGCCCAGGCACGTAGCGACCCCGCGCGACCGCGGGCCGGATGCGCTCAAGCTCGCGGTCGATGGCTTCCCGACCCTGGGCCAAGGGGCGTTTGTCGATACCGCCCATCATCGCCAAGCCGGGATACTTCGCCTGCACGGCGTTCACGTCGCATCCCGCGGCGACCTCCATGGGGAACAGGAAGTTCACGCCGGTTTCCATCATCGGCGCGATGATGAGGTCCGGGTCGCCGTCCGTGTCCACCGAGATCACGGGGATGTTGTGCTTCTCGGCGAAGGCCTGGATCCGGTGGTACTGAGGTCCCATGAACTCGCGCCACAAATCGGGACCGATCAACGGCCCCTGGCGGCCGCACATGTCCTCCCAGAAATGGATGCACGCCACCTCCGCACGCGCACACACCTTCTCGTACACGGTGAGCCAGATCGACGTCAGATGCTCCATGATCTCCTGGACCAGATCGGGCTGCGTGCAGAACGCCATCAGGCACTCCTCATCGCCCAGGAGCCAGCGCAACCCACCGAACACGCCCGTGTCCGGGAAGTTGCCCAGTTGCACGGGCAACCCGCAGGCGGCCCACGTCTCCGCCAGTTCGATGGTTTCGTCCGTGGCGCGGTCCGGGTGGTCCGGGTCGAGATATTCTTCGCGAAACGCCTCCCAGTCCTTGCGCGACTTCACCGGGAACTCCAGGAACTCCGGCATGGATTCCCGTGTCTTGAATTCCCGGCACAGGATGCCCCACCCGTCTCGGTACACGACGGTCTCGTCGTCTTCCTCGACCACGGTCCGCTCCTGTTTGGGGCACGGGCCGCAATTCACCGGCAGCGGCAACGGTGGAAAATCGGGCTCAAACGACGACGCATGGTCGATCACATCCTCGGGGTTTCCTTCGGCCTTCCAACGCCGCAAGGTGGATGCCCAAGGTTCAAAGTAGAGCCAGAACGGCGGCCGGTCCACGGGTTCGCCCAGCGCGCACGCGATGAATCGTTCCTTGTCGTTCATTCGACCCCCTGCCGGTTCTGCGTATGGCCGCTACTTCGACACTCCGGGCACGTCCTCAATCGGCTTCACGTTGCCGCGATTCAGTTCCGGCACGCCGATCGGAGCCGCCCAGCGGATGCCGTTGGCGATCACCTTCAGCACGTTCTCGTCGTAGTAGATGGGAAAAGTCTCGTGACCGGGCCGGAAGTAGAACACCTTGCCTTTGCCCCGGTGCCAGCAGCACCCGCTACGGAACACTTCGCCGCCTTGGAACCAACTGACGAACACCAACTGGTCCGGCTGCGGAATGTCGAAGTGTTCGCCATACATCTCGGTGTTCGGCAGTTCAAAGTACTCGGGCATCCCATCCGCAATGGGATGGCCGGGGTCTACGACCCACAGCCGTTCGCGCTCGCCGATCTCGCGCCACTTCAGCCAACAGGTCGTGCCCATGAGGCGCCGAAACGGTTTGGACACATGGCCCGAGTGCAACACGATGAGCCCCATACCGTCCAGGACACGTTGTTGCACCAGGTCCGCCTTGGCATCTTCAACCCGGTCGTGTGCCGTGTGCCCCCACCAGGTCATCACGTCCGTCTCGGCAAGAATCTCCTCGGTGATCCCTTGCTCAGGGTCGTCCAATTCGCGCACCTGGACGGACGCGATGCCCTCTTGATCCTTCAGATACTGGGCGATCTGGCCACCCATCCCCTTCGGGTACAGCTTTCCAATCGCTTCATTGGTCTTCTCGTGGACGCCTTCGTTCCATACGGTTACGCGAATTCCGCCGCTCATTGGTCAGTGCCCTTTCATCATTGGAGCTGCAGTACATACGACATGCGTGAAGGCCATTGTAGGTGCGGAGCCCCCCGCGGTCAACGAAACGCCGGCTGGGGCGTTCCAGTCGGTGAACGCAGAGCGATGGAACCCATCGGTCCCGTGAACCATTCATCCTTCTGCACATGGACACACCGCGATGCGGAGTGCTAGGATTGGCTATTGTTGGTTGAAGGGCTGTGGATTCGAGCGAACGTGCTGCCCCGACCGGTTCGATGAGCCGGACACGGGCAAGGAGGCGGACCCAAATGGCGCGAAAGCAGAAGGCGATTCGACGGATCATTCAGGTGGGTGTCGGCGGCATGGGCGCTGGCTGGACCAACGTAGTCGCCGCGTCGGATCGATGGACGCCCGCCGCATACGTGGACACCAACCGGCGCAATCTCACCGCCGCCGCCGCCCGTCACGGCATGCCAAAATCACGATGCTATACGAGCTACGAGAAGGCGCTACGCGAAGTCGAGGCCGATGCCCTGTTGGACGTCACCCCGCAACAGTTCCGAAAAGGTGTGTGTTGCGCGGCCTTCGAGCATGGACTGGACGTGATCTCGGAAAAACCTCTCGCGGACACGTTGCCCAACGCCAAACGCATCGTGGCCAGCGCCAAGAAACTCAAGCGCACCTACATGGTCGCCCAGAATTACCGCTACCAACCCACCGCCCAGACCGTGAAACGCTTCGTCGACAAAGGCCGTCTCGGTGACCCAGGCTACATCGGCATCACGTTTCAGAAGGGCCCTCATTTCGGCGGCTTCCGCGAGGAAATGGCCTATCCCCTCGTGTTGGACATGTCGATTCACCACTTCGATCTGGTCCGGTGTATCACGGGAGCCGACGTGGCCGCGGTGCAGGCCAAGAGCGTCAACGCTCCGTGGAACTGGAACCAGGGCGACGCCACCATCATGGCCCAACTGGAATTGACCAACGGCGTCGCCGTGAATTACTTCGGAAGCTGGGTGGCCAACGGGTGGGAGACCTCCTGGAACGCCGACTGGCGGATCGAAGGCAGCAAAGGCGTGTTGATGTGGGAAAAGGACGAGGTCTACTTCTCGAACAAGCCATCGGCCCGCCGCCGCATCCCGCCCATCAAGTGGCCCCTGTGCCATCAGGCGTACCTCATCGAGGCCTTTGCGACAGCACTCGACACCGGCGCCGAGCCGGAAACCAGCGGACGCAGCAACCTCAACAGCCTCGCCGCCACCTACGCGGTGGTCCGATCCGCGAAGCAGAAGCGGCGAGTCTTGGTGCGTGAGTTATTGAAGTGAACACCGACTCCGCGCCCAGACCGCGCTACGCCCTGCTTCCCCTGTTTCTCACAGCGGTGGCGCTCGCTTGGGCCGCGCCCGAGTTCTGGACCCACGTCGAAACCCGCCAGGGCAATGTCACCAACGCCCCCGAGAACAGCGATCTCTACCAGTCCGTCTACCCATCGTTGACCTACGGATTCGGCCGGCTGCGCAACGGAGAACTGCCCGCGTGGAATCCGCGACAGTTCTGCGGTGTGCCCCATCTCGCCGATCCGCGTAGCGGCGTATTCCAACCCCTGAACGTGGTGTTCCTGTTTCTCCCCATCGAGAAAGCCATGGCGCTCCACGCGTTCATGTGCCTGTTCCTGATGGGATTCTTCGCGGCCGGCTTCGCCCGGTCTCTCGGCGTCGCCTCTGCCGCCGCCCTGACCGGTGGGGTGGTCTACGCCTTCTGCGGCGCATCGGCCGCCGCCATGTCGCGGCCCGCCATCGCGGCCGCTCTCACATGGGTGCCCCTGCTGTTCTGGGCATTGCGCGAGTATTCGCTGCGATGCCGGTACGCCAGCGCCATGGCCGCCGGTCTGGCCTGTGCGGCACTTCTGCTGTCGGGCGCATACGGCATCGCGTTGGCGGCCGTAAGCGTGGCGTGCGCTTACGCGTGCCTCGGCGTGTTGCTTCCCGGCGCCGTGCCACGCCCACGCATGCTTCGCCGGGTAGAGGGCCTGCTCGCCGCGCTCGCTGTCGCGGTGGCGGTCTCGTGCGTCCAATGGCTTCCCGCACTGCTGTGGGTCGCCCGGCTCGACGCCCCCGCGCAGGGGCTCTGGAACCTCGGCGTGGCAGGACACTTACCCGCCGACGCCGGCGACCTGATGCGACAGGCCTTCATGGCCAAGGCAGGCATGCTCCCCCGGCTCGGCTACGTCGGCATCGCCACCTTGCTCCTGATTCCAGCGGCCCTGTTCCATCGAAACGGGCGGTATCAGGTCCTCTTCTTCCTATTGGTGGCAGCGCTCCTCGTCGCGGCAAGTGTGGTGGGGGCTGCCCTCCTACCGGCGGCCTTCCCCGCCTACGCGTGCCTCTACGGCGCGGCATTCGCGGTGTCCGTCCTTGCGGCCTTCGGCGCCGACCGGCTGCTGACCCCGAGGCACGGTCACCGATCACAGAGCATCTGGGCGCCTGCCATCACGGCTCTCGTTCTAACGGCCGCGCTGTTCGCCGTTGCCCCCGCCCCAGTCCGCGTGTTGACGGTCGTTTTCGCCGCGATTCTGGTGCCTTTCTTCGTGTTTCGCGTACGCGTGCTGGCCCCCGTCTGCGGGACGGCCCTGGCAACGCTCATCTTCGTGGATCTCGCCCTGGCCAGCAGCAACGCCTACCGCCATCCCTTCCAGAATGCGCCTGAGTGTTACGAGCGCTACGGCGCCGCCCTCGAGTCCGCACGCGAAAACGCGCTGGGCGGTCGTGTCATCGTGTCCGCCGATCCCCTTGACCACACCTTGCCCGCCAACATCGGCATGCTGACGGATCTGGACGTGGCGGACGGAGCCTACATCCCCCTCACCCGGGGGCAGGCAGCGTGGTGGCGGAAAGTCACCGGCGATCCCGACGCGGGCCGCGACCTACGGCGACCCCGGCTCTCAGGCGAGACGGTGCAATCCCGGTTGCTGGACTGTATGGCGGTTCGCGCGCTTGTGGTGGCGCCCGGCGGCGGCATCGACTCGGCAGGCATCGGCGGACAAGGCCGCATGCGCGAACTCCTCGACGAGAACGATGTCCGTGTACTCGTCAACGACGGATCGTTCCCGCGCGCGTACTGGGTGCCCGCATACCGCGAAGTGGATTCCGTCGATGCAGCGACCGCCCTCTTGGCGGATCCCGCGTTCGACCCCGCCACCACATGCGCCATCGTGCGGTCGTCCCCCACCGCCGCCAAACCCAAACTGAGCGGCGGCACCACCACCACCCGGTGGGCCGATGCCGTGTGTTCCGTCGAAGACGTTTCGCAGGAGGAAGTCGTCGTCCGGGTGGACGCCCCGGCGCAAGGGATTGTCATCCTCGCCGATAGCTACGCACCCGAGTGGAAGGCTACCCTCGACGGCGCGTCCTGCGACGTACTCCAGACCAACGGCGTCTTCCGCGGCGTCCGCGTCGAGGCAGGCGAACACGAACTCATGTTCCGCTACCGTCCGTGGTGGCTGCCCGTCGGCGCCGGCCTGTCCGTCACCGGCCTCATCGCCGCCGCCGCCATCGCCCTCGGCTCCTCGCTTCGAGGCTGAGCGCTGAGGTGCGGCGTACGCATCATGGCCGACCCAAGTCGGCCCCTATCTCCTTCTCCCATAACTCCTTACAGACGTCAGCCCGGCTCGTTTTCCCGTTCCTTGGTACAATGAGGTAGTCTGCGGACAAGGAGGCCGCCTTTTGTCCATTTCTCCCATAGGCGTAGGCGGTACGTTTCAAGCGTTGTCATCGTTGGGCGCAAGAACCCCCGCGCTCGGCAACCAGGAGGACTCCACCTCCACTGAGCCCACTCTGTCTACTACGTCCACTTCGTCCACCGACCAAGCTTCTGGCGAGCCGCTCAAGGCGGCGAACGGCGCGCTGGCGTCCAGCGAAGACGAACTGACCACCGAGGAACAGCAGGAACTGCGCCAACTGAAGAGCCGCGACCAAGAGGTGCGGCGTCACGAACAGGCCCACGTGGCGGCCGGAGGCGGGTATGTGAAAGGTGGCGCCCGCCTGAAGTACACCACCGGCCCCGACGGCAAGCGGTACGCGTCCGGCGGCGACGTACGCATCGAGGTCGGCGCCGAACGCACCCCCGAAGCCACCGTCCGCAAGATGCAGCAGATCAAACGCGCCGCCCTGGCCCCGGCCAAACCGTCGGCCCAGGATCGCGCCGTGTACCGAGGGGCCGCCAACCAGGAGACCGTTGCACGTCAGAAACTGGCCGAGGCCCGCTCGCGCGAAGCAGGAATGGAACCCGACGCCACCAGCGATGCACAGCCACCCGAATCCGTCAATGAACCCAAGCCCGGCGCACCCCCATCCCAGGCCAAGGGCGGCAGCATTCTCCGCCGGGCGGCCGCCAATGCCTACGAAGCGCGCGAAACCGCCGACGCCTCCGGTCCTGTTTCCGAATCGCCGGTCTCGGACGATCCCGTCACCGGCCCGAGCGTACGTTCTCTGGATCTGCGCATCTGACCCGCGTCCAGCGCGGGACTTCCACCGCCGCCTTGTGGTAAACTCAATGCCATTCTGCGCGAGTCTGTGCAGGACCTGTGAGCGGCTTATCTTGGAACGTACGCGCGCTCTGCGTGCCCGAATCAAGGGAGTACCCCGATGACTTTCCCGATTGACGTAAGCAACTACAAGCCCCTGTCCCTCGACCCGGCTCAGGGCACCATGGCTCCCGAGCAGAAGGCCCAGTGGCTGACCAATATCCAGATCGTACGCGACACCATCATCTTCTACACCGCCATCGCGGGCGTGAAAGGTCTGGGCGGCCACACGGGCGGCGCCTACAGCATCGTGCCGGAAGTGCTGCTCGCCGACGGGTTCATGCACGGCAGCGACAGCGTGTACCCGGCCTTCTTCGACGAAGCCGGCCACCGCGTGGCGATCCAGTACGCCATGTCCGCCTTCAACGACGACATGCCCTTCGAAAAACTCCTCCACTACCGTGAATTCGGCGAAGGCCTCTACGGCCATCCCGAACTCGATCCCGAACTTGGCGTGAAATTCGCCTCCGGGCGCCTGGGCCACATGTGGGCCTTCATCAACGGCGTTGCCATGGCCAATACGGACAAGGCTGTGGTCATGTTCGGTAGCGACGGATCGCAGATGGAAGGCAACGACGCCGAGGCCGCCCGTCTCGCCGTGGCCCAGCAACTCAACGTGGTGCTCTGCATCGACGACAACAACGTCACCATTTCGGGCCATCCCAACGACTATCTTCCCGGCTATGACGTGGCCAAGACCCTTGAAGGCCACGGCCTCACCGTCGACAAGGGCGACGGCGAAGACTACGATTCCCTGTTCACGCGGATGCGGAAAGCCTTCGCGACACCGAGTCCCGTGGCGCTGGTCAACACGCGGCCCATGGCGCCGGGCGTACCGGGCGTCGAAGGCACCCATGCCGGCCACGACGTGGTCAACAAGACGGCCGCCGTCGAATATCTCACCGATCGCGGCCAGACCGCCGCGGTCGATTTCCTCAACGACATCACCGTTGAGAAGACCAAAGTCACCTACCTCGGCTCCTCCGAGGATCAATGCAGCAACCGCACCGAATTTGGCACGATTGTCAACGGCATCCTTGACGGCATGTCCGAAGACGAACGCAAAGCCAAGGTTGTCGTGGTCGACTCGGACCTGGAAGGTTCCACGGGGCTCAAGGGCATCCGCGTAGCCCATCCCGAGGTCTGCATCAACGGCGGCGTCCAGGAACGCGGCAACTTCAGCGCGGCCGCCGGTTTCGGATTCGAGAAGGGCAAACAAGGTATCTTCAGCACCTTCTCGGCGTTCCTGGAGATGATCCTCTCCGAAGCCACCATGGCACGCCTGAACGATGCCAACTGCATCTGCCATTTCTCGCACGCCGGTGTAGACGACATGGCCGACAATACCTGCCATTTTGGCACCAACATCTTCCTGGCCGACTCGGGCCTTCCCGAAGGCGACAAGACGCGCCTCTACTTCGCCGCCGATGCGCTCCAGCTCAAGTCGCTTGTGGAAACCGTCTGGGATGACGAAGGTATCCGCTACGTCTTCACCACGCGCTCCAAAGTGCCCTTCGTCTGCAAGGAAGACGGCACGAAGTTCTACGACGGCGATTATGCCTTCGTGCCCGGCAAGGACGAAGGCATCCGCGAAGGCGCAGCGGGCTACGTCGTGGCTTACGGCGAAATGCTGTATCGCGCCCTCGACGCCGTCGACCGCGCACGCGCCGACGGGTTGGACGTGGGCCTTATCAACAAGGCCACCCTCAATGTCGCCGACGAAGACATGTTGGACGCCATCGGCCAGACCGGGTTCGTGCTGGTCGTGGAAGGGCAGAACACGCTCACCGGCCTCGGGTCACGGTTCGGCACCTGGCTGCTCCAGCGCGGCCTTGCTCCCAAGTACGAAGCCATGGGCGTCACCAAGCCTGGCGAAGGCGGAACGACCGAACAGATCGGGTTCCAAGGCCTCGCGCCGGACGACATCCTCGCGAAGATCAAGAAGCTCGCTGGCTAGCCGCGCGGCATACCAAGCAGTTCAACGCCCCCGGGCCGTCGCGGTCCGGGGGCGTCTTTTTCGGCTACGTGCGTAGCGTTTCACGAAGCGGGCGGTACTGTTCAGTATGCATGCGCCGTGTATCCGACGGGCGCAACCGGGGGGCCATGCCATGAGCGACACCGACGACACGGCGGGCGAATTCCAGGAACTGAACGACGAAGCGCACGGCATTTGGAACGCCAACGCCGAGTGGTGGGACGACCGCATCGGCGATGGCAACGACTTCCAGACCGAACTCATCGAGCCAGCCTCGCTACGTCTGCTCCAGCTTCAGTCTGGCGAACGCGTGGTCGACGCAGCCTGCGGCGCGGGCCGGTTCGCGCGCATCATGGCGGAGCAGGGCGCGTCCGTGGACGCCTTCGACTACAGCGAAGCCTTCATCGCACGCGCACGGGAACGCACGCCCGAGGACCTGACAGACATTCGGTACCACGTAATCGACGGTACGGATTCCGACCAGGTCCACTCCCTCGGAACCGGCCAGTTCAACGCCGCCGCGTCCAACATGGCCCTCATGGACATGGCGTCCATCGAGCCGCTGTTCGCCGGCATCTTCGACCTCTTGAAGCCCGGCGGCCGATTTGTGTTCTCGGTGACCCACCCGTGCTTTCACTCGATTGGGGTGACCAAGGTCATCGAACAGCATTGCACGGAGTCAAGCAAGGGCGCGTCTCACGGAATCCGCGTCATGCGCTACATCACGCCGGGTTCCGCGAAGGGCGAAGGCATTCGCAACCAGCCCCAGTTGCAATATTACTTCCACCGCCCATTGCACCTCTTGCTCGCCGCCGCATTCAAGGCGGGATTCACAGTCGACGGCCTGGAGGAGCCTGCCTTCCCGGCCGATGAGGCCAAGTCTGGCGTGATGGGCTGGCATTGCATGCCCGAGATCCCACCCGTACTCGTCGTGCGGGTTCGGAAGTAGCCACAAATCAAACGGTTGCGAGTTCCAGGGAACGAGCGTTCCAAGGACCAGGGCAATCGCACTAAAACTCAATCTGCTATAGCGTCTGCGTTGTGAGTGCAGCCCCGCGTACCCCTTCCGGCCCACGGAGGAG
>JAAEQP010001622.1 GCA_024231375.1 bacterium
ATGGAACGGTGCAGGATGCCGTGAATGCCTCCACGTCCACCGGTGACGTGGTCAAGGTCGCCGGTCACTGCGGCACCCTGAACGCGCAGGGCGGAACTGCCCAAGTCGTGCGCATCACCAGGACATTGACCATCCGAGGCGGCTACACCGTCACCAACTGGACCACCTCCGACCCGGCGGCCAACCCGGCTGTCCTGGACGCGAAAGGGGCGGGGACGGTGCTGCACATCTCGGGGGACATTGCCCCCGTCATTGAGGGACTGCACGTCACGGGTGGGGCCAGTGACGCATTCCACGGCGCGGGGATACACAACGACGGCAGCGCTTCGACGTTGTCCAATGTGACGATCAGCGGCAACGTCGCCTGGGACCTGGGTGGCGGGATCTACAATCTCAACGACGGTGATATGACACTGACCGACGTCGTCATCCACGACAACGCCGCCTGGCCCGCTCATCCCTACGGCTTTGGCGGCGGGATGTACAACAACCGCAGTGACGCCACACTGACGAACGTCGTGTTCTACGACAACAAGGCGAGCAAGGGCGGGGGGATCGCCAGCGACCGCGGCCACCTCACACTGACCAACGTCACGCTCACCGCCAACTGGGCGGTTTTCGGCGACGGGATATACAATCGTTACAGCGACCCCTCGCTGACCAACTGCATCGTGTGGGGAAATCGCCCGGAGAATATCTTCAATGTACCTGGTACCGGTGCTGACCCTGTCATTACCTACTCAAACATCGAGGACGGATATGCGGGTACTGGCAACATCGACGCCAACCCACTGTTTGCAAACGCCGCCAGTGGCAACCTGCGCTTGCAGTCCACCTCGCCCGCAATCGACGCGGGCGATAACGCCGCTGTGTCAGTCGCGACCGACCTGGACGGACACCCCCGCCGCACTGACGTGAGTACCATCCCCGACACCGGCAATGGCACGGCCCCGATCGTGGATATGGGCGCGTACGAGTATCACGCGCGCGCGCTCGCCATCGCCAAGTCGGC
>JAAEQP010001623.1 GCA_024231375.1 bacterium
CTTTCTTTGGCACTACCTTCGTGATGTCGAAGGTGCTGTGGGGGTCGGGTTATATGGTTTGTCCGGACTTTTTGCCCTGCTGTTTGTGTGGCGGCGGCGGGTCATTCTCCCGCGAACGGCGCGTGCGGCGTTGCTTGCCGCCATTGGGTGCTATCTCTTCCACGCGTCAGTCGGCATGCTCGGCGGGACCCTGGTGTTCGTTGGGCGGGTGCTGATGGTGTACGTGCCGTTCATCGTAATCGGTGCCGTGTTCGCCTTGATGCAAGTACGTAACGAACGGCTCCGCCGCATCGCGGTAGGCGGGTTGGCCTGTGTCTCGATTGTTTCGTTCGTCCAGTTTGCCGTGCCGTACGCGCGAATCGTGTATCCGAGCGAGTTCCTGCAGAGCACCATGACGCGTTTGGGACGAGACATCGCATACCCACCCAACATCTTGTGGGGGTATGTGGACGGACAGCTGGACGAGACCGTCGAATCGTTCGATCCTGAGTTGACGATGGTCGTTGACCCGCAGCCCGAGGGAACGGATGCGTACGTGTGGCTTGCCTCTCATGCAGGGGCGTACGAGGCTCAAAAGCGTTTCATCGCGGTGAACCTCAAGTTCCTGTGGTACATCCGCGAGCGACACGATCGTTTTACCGCACCGCCGGGCTACCGTCTTGCGGCCGAGGCCGTACACCCGTGGCTTGCTCCTGCGTTCACGTACGAAGGCTGCAAGCCATGGGAGC
>JAAEQP010001624.1 GCA_024231375.1 bacterium
ATCTTCACGAAGCACTTGGTTCTCCACCTGAAGATATTCGATGATACGTTGCTGCTCACGGTTCAAATGGGAAGCCACAAACATAACGAGCAGGTGCCAAGGCTTCAAAATGAAATCCAGCATCGATGCGAGCACTCCTCTCCCAAGGGAAAGGTGCTATGATGCCCGCAGACCGAGGACCCGTCAACCGGCTCAGACTCAAAACGCACTTAGCGCGCAACACATGTCGTCGAAACCGCTTACGACGTCGATCGAGTATTTTCACCCTACGGGCGAAACGCGCCCGCTGACAGCTACTTTGCGAAGTCAAACGCAAAGATCTCTGCGTTCGATGCCTCGAGTCGAATGCGAACCTCTTGGGATGGCGCTGCCCCGATGGGCTGGCCCCGCCACGTCATCGGTTGTGAATAGCCCGAGGCATTCACCGGGTCGCTGTCCTCGAGAGAAAACCCCTCCAGCACGTCATTGTCATCATCACGAAGCTCGGCGCGGACCGCCCCCCCGTTTCCGGAAACGACGACGTTGACGAAGAGTTCCGCCTCGTCGGGAAGCAGCAGCGGCCGCGTCAGCACATACCCCGGCGCCTCGCTCGAAGGGCGCAGCCCCACAAGCCGGTCTCGCTCGCCGGTAGCCAGGCCTATCGCGACGGGATTGTCCTTGCTGTTGTGGTCTAGAGCGGCGCCCCCGTAGTAGAACCGCGTCTCGTCGCCGACGACGACCGGGGATTCCGCGAGCATCACCATGCCGTGATCCCAGGTGCCTTCCGGGCCGCGTTCAAGAAGTGTCGGATGCGTTGCCACTTGGCTCCAGTGTTCGCCATCGCCGCTCCACGCGATCTCGGCGTGCATGAATCCTGTTGCGCGGTCGTACACTCTGAGCATCCCCCAGAAGAGGTCGCCCCGTCGAAACACCCCCATTCCGTAGAACTCCGGCTTCTCGGTCTCGGTCGGAACAAGGATTGTGCGCTCGTGGGTCCAGTTCCTAAGATCGGGGCTTTCTTGCATCGATACGCGCCGCTTGTGGTCACCGGCGTACGCGCGCGGCCGGCAGAACAACAGCCATCGGTCCCGGACCTCGTCATATACAAAGTTGTTGTGGGTGTCGCTGTGATACGAGATGGCCGGCGTATCAATATCGTGAAGGAACGTAAACGACTTGCCGTCGTCGGAATAGGAGACGAAGACACCGCCCTTCTGGTTGTGGATGGCCAGGAACTTCCCCGGATACTTGTCCGGCCGAGGATTGAGGCAAATGTCCATGTTCTGAGTCTTGTCCGTGCCGCACCGGATACAGTTGTTGCGCGGATCCGGCTCGTGCTCGAACACGCCGAGCGCCGGCTTCTCCCATTCAATGCCGTCTCTCGACTCCGCATAGCACATGTTGTACGAAAAGGGCAGATGATTGAAGTAGTTGTGGCTGCTCCAGACGCAGTACCACATCCGAAACACCGCGTCCTCCGGGTCATACAACACCGAACCACCCATAAGCGGGCCGCTACCTTCCCAATCGTACTCCTTCACGACGAGCGGATTGCCGCCGTGCTTCCGTAGTGGAACTGTGAACCGTTCCATCAGCCAACGATCCTCGGTCACCCGGTCGTCGCATACAAAGTAGGGGCCTTTGACTGTGCGGACATGGTGCGCCGTGGGAAGAGACGCAAAGGCTCCATACAACGTCAATATGGCCAACAATTTCATGTGGTTGTCCTCTTAATCCTTGTTCAGCGATACTCCTGTCGGCCGTTCACATCACCTCCACGGCGCCTATCAGCGAGTGGCGGGTGCGGAAATGTAGGCGACACCCCGCGATCATGATGATGAACATCATTGACTGGCATTTGAGCAAGATTCGGTGTTGAACTTCAAGTGATGTGCCCGCGTATTGGTTGGGTTCGATGGATTCCCAGGATCGTGGAAATGGGCGCAAGGCACGGGCAGGACGCAATCACCCGCCGGTCAAGTGCCTGATCAGGAAAGCGATGCCGCGGTCCCGGACCTGCTCGTAATCCCCCTTCCGGCTATGGGAGAAGCCGTGTCCCGCGTCGTGCAGGGTCATGAACTCGTGTTCCACGCCTGTCTGTTTCAATGCCTCGGCCATCAGAACGGATTGGTCGTAAGGGACATCGGTGTCCTTGTCTCCGTGGCCCAGGAACGTGGGCGGATAATCGCGGGTAACATTCTGAACGGGGCAGTAGGGCTTGAACTTGTTGGACTGAGTGTGGGGATCGAATCCCGACACTTCCTCTGGCCACAACCCGTGCTGACGGCAGTAGAGGTAGAATTCCCAGCGGCTCTCCCCCTGCGGGTTGCCGCACGGGGTTCCCTTGCCCACGGCGCTATAGGCGGCTTCCTTCGATATGGCGGGTTGCGAACAGTAGAAAGGGTCGGGTTTGCCGTACCAATCGCCGATAATGTCGCCGTATCCGTAGAACGACACCAGCGCTTTGGGACGCGGATCGACGCAGAAACCCGTCATCAGGGTCAGATATCCGCCTGCCGAGCCTCCCTGCACCCCGATCCGATCCGGGTCTGCCCCGAATAGTGCTGGGCCTTCCTCGCGTATCCAGCGATAGGCGTCCTGCACATCCTTGATGATTTCGGGTAGCTTTGTCTCGGGTGCCAATCGGTAATCGATGGAGACTATCGCGAATCCCTGCTTCATGAGCGGTGCGTAGAAGTCCATTTGAATCGGTTCGCGTGCGCCCGTGATGAGGGCGCCTCCATGAATGGCCATCACTGTCGGACGCGGAGCATTGCCGCCGGAATCCCGATAGACATCGGCCTTGATCCGGCAGTCGCTCACGGTCTTGAATGTGTAGGTTTCCATGGTGATTCCGGCCTAGGGCCTTGACTCCCCCAGTCCCTTCTGCTTAAATCAGAGTCATGACGTCGCGGAGCCTGATCGTACGCTGGCGTCCATGTTTCCACCTCCCTCAACCTATGAAAGTCGAGACTATCATGAGATTCTCTTCAAGGGCGACCGCCCGAGTCAAGTTTGTTGCACTGTCATGCGTCATGGCCGCGACCTTGGTTGCGTGCATGTCGGGAGGGTTACGGGCTCGCGCGGACGCGGCGGAGACAGCACCGGAGGCCGATCTCCCGAAGGCCTTCGTGGACGGAAACGGCCCCGGATGGCGTGTCCTCACCCTGGACGACTTCACCAACGTGAATTGCGACCCAGACACGTGGAGTTGGGAGGACGGGATGTTCAAGTGCACCGGCAAACCCGTGGGCGTCATCCGCACCAAGGAGTTCGTGACCAATCTTGAATTGGTGGTGGAGTGGCGTCACCTGAAATCGGCCGGCAATTCCGGCGTTTTCGTGTGGGTCACCGAAGAGTCCGTTACGGACCTCCCCAAGGGGAAGTTGCCCCACGGCATCGAGGTACAGGTGCTCGACCACGGCTATACCGAGAGGTACGAGAAATCCGGGAAGAAGGCCAACTGGTTCACCAGCAACGGCGACGTTTTTCCGGTTGGCGTGTCGGACATGACCCCCTTCCCACCGGTCGCGCCCAATGGCAAGCGCAGCTTCCCCTCGAAGAATCTGTCCAAGGGCGTGGGCGAGTGGAACCACTACTACGTCCGGGCGATCAACGGTGAAGTGCGGCTCTGGGTCAACGGCGAGGAAGTCTCTGGTGGCACAGGATGCACGCCGAGCACCGGATATCTGGCCTTGGAGTCGGAAGGCTCGCCGGTGGAATTCAGGAATCTCCGCATACGCGAATTGCCCTAGAGGCATCACCTGTACTTCCGCTGTGGATTCAGGGACCAAGGCCTGAGAATGCAGGCTGTGTGGGGCGGGTACGTTTTCGCGCCCCTGGTTCTGACGACGGAACCCAGGCGGTTTGGAACGGCGCCCTTCTGCGTCCGACGCAAGGCAGAAGGACGGTGGTTCTACTATGCCCAACGCTTCAGGGGATGCGAACGGTCCTCCAGGGGTATGGCCACACGCCCGCCTTGGACGCATGAATCGAACACGGCCTGGGTCATCTCCCATGACGCGAGACCGTCGTGGATGCTGAAGGCCGGGCGGCGATCTTCTTCGATGGCGGCGATGAGATCGTCGGTGATGAGTCTATTGCGCTCGCGCTTCACGTACTTGGGCATGGTGGGTGCATCGGGCAGCGCCTGCCAGCCGGTGCCTTTCGCGCCGGGCGCCCAGGTGGGTCCGTCGAACCACTGGACACTTGCCGTGTTATCTCCCGGAAGGACACGGATGGAAACGATCCCACGACTGCCGTAGATGTGGACTCCGAAGCGCCCGCCGTTCCCTTCGGGATTCTTCATGGAATCGAAGTAGCCGACGGTACCACCCTCGAACCCGTACATGGCGTGAATGCGGTCACCCACGATGGGCCCGAGCGGCTCGGTGGCCTTGCGCACGTCAGCAGGCGTGGCCGCACGGCCGTCGACGGTGACATCGGCGGTGCACGATGTCGGCGACCCGCCCATGAAGAAGCGCATCAGGTCGAGGACATGTGCGCCGAGCACGATAAGGTCTTCGCCACCGGCACGGTGGTCCTCTTTGCCACGACCGCGCGCCTCCAAGACGGTGCCGATGAGGCCCTGTTCGTGTATCAGTCTGTGCGCGTGCTGAACGTGCGGCATGCTACGGAAGTTGTAGGCGATGGCCCACTTCAGATTCTTGGCTTGGGCGGCGGCGACCATGTCGTCACCACTTGCCAGGTTGTCGCAGAAGGGCTTCTCGATGAACCCGTGGGCACCGACGTCCGTGCACGCCAGGAGATACTCCTCGTGCTTCACCGTCCAGCGCGGGCCGATCGCCACGAGGTCGGGCCGCTCCTTCTCGAGCATCTCGCGATAGTCCGCGTAGGTGCGTTCGACGCCCACGGCCTTGGCCTGGTTCTCCCGGCCCGCCTCGTCGGGGTCGGCCAGCGCGACGGTGGCCACGTCGTTACGCATCGCAAACGCGTGCTCAATGCAGTGGCCGTAGCGGCCCATCTTGCTGTCGCCGATGATGCAGGCCTTGTACTTGTTCTTCGACTGCGCGCCGGATGTCGCGGACGCGGCCATTGCAGACGTCGTAGCGATGAATTGCCGCCGGGTGAGATGCATGTCCAGTCCTCCCTGTCGTCCCCCTCCGGACTCCGGCAGCATAGGTGAGTTGCGGGATGACGTCAAGCGAGCTACGTTCGTTGTGGTGTCGCCGCCTGCGGGTCAGGGAGTGGAAAGCTTGAAGAGTATGTGCGCTTGTGTAGAAATCAGGGCGGAGTATCGCTATGGTGTTTGGTGCGTGACGTGAGGAAGCGGGGTATGGCGAGTCGCGCGCAGGGGGAAGCGGCATTGTGGTATTGAGAACTGGAGTTGGCCCGGTCCAGGCCGGGGGAAGCAGGACGGGTTGAAGGAGTATATGGAATGAGTGCTACTGAGCCGAATCGAGAATGCACACGCCGTAGTCTGATTCAGTGCGCGGCTACCGTCGCGGGTGCGTCTGCACTGGCGGGTTGCGCGACACAGACGCATGCGTCCGGAGTAGCGTTTGGTGATTCGCTTGCCCAAGACGACGTAGTCCTCTTTCAGGGGGACTCGATCACGGACGCCGGACGGGACAAGAAGAACGCCGCGGCGAACGACTTCGGGGCGTTGGGCCGGGGATATGCGAACATGATCGCATCGGCTCTCTTGGGCGCGCATGCACCCCTGCGCCTTCGGTGTTACAACCGGGGCATCAGCGGACACAAGGTGCCGGATCTGCAGGCCCGTTGGCAGGCGGACACGATCAATCTGAAACCCGCGGTACTGAGCATCCTCATCGGGGTGAACGACATGTGGCACAAGCTGGCGGGGAAATACGACGGCACCGTGGCGGACTACGAACAGGGGTTCACGAAACTACTTGCCGATACGCGTGCGGCTCTTCCCAAGACGCGGATTGTGATTTGTGAACCTTTCGTGTTGGCGTGTGGCGCAGTCAACGCAAAGTGGTTCCCGGAGTTCGCCGAGCGACGGGCGGTGGCGAAACGCGTCGCCGAGGGTGCGGGAGCGACTTGGGTGCCGTTTCAGACCATGTTCGACGAGGCAGTTGACGATACAACGCCGCCGACCTATTGGGCAGGCGACGGCGTACACCCCACCATGGCGGGCCATGCTTTGATGGCGAAGACGTGGCTGGACGCGACGAGGCTTGCGTCGTAGGCCAAATGAGAGCTGTCGGAGTAGGGGTCGCACCAAGGGCAGGACAGGAAGGGTTGAGAGGAGACGACGGACCCGCCGGGCGGCAGCGGAAGAAGGCAGAAACGGAATAGAACGGAGCGAATAGAGGGTTACTGTCCCCGTTTACGCATAAACCATCACACACAAACCGCTTCCCGATTCAACGCCCCGCTCCCAAAGAACACCGAAGGCAGACCGCCCGCTCTGCCTATTGACTTCTACCTGTC
>JAAEQP010001625.1 GCA_024231375.1 bacterium
ACCGTCGACCTTGGCCGCGAGATGTACGCCAATATCATCCAGATGCCTCTGCGATTCTACGAGCAGCACACCACCGGCGAGATCATCGCCCGCCTTACCAACGATATCTTCATGGCGGGCCGGGGCTTGTCGCAGGTCTTCATGAAGCTGATGCGCGAGCCCATCAAGGCGGTGATGTTCCTGTGCCTGGCGCTGTGGCTGGACTGGAAACTCACGCTGGTCGTATTGGGTGTGTTCCCGCCCGTCACGTTTGTGATCGTGCGGATCGGACAGAGCGTGCGGAAGCGGATGCGGCGGTCGCTGGAGAAGGTGGCCCAGCTTCAATCCGTGGCGAAAGAAACCATCACGGGCATCACCATCGTCAAAGGCTTCTGCATGGAGATGTTCGCATCGGATCGCATGAACCGGGAATACCGTAAGCTGCGTACCCAGGGCCTGAAGATGATGAAGGCCGACGCGGCTATCGGGCCCTCCACCGAATTCCTCATGGCGTGTGGGTTCGTGGTGTTCGTCGTCTTGAGCGCCCGACAGGTCATTGAGCACGACATGAAACTGGTCGAGCTCATCACGTTGTACGGTATGCTGTTGGGTATGCTTGACCCGGTCCGCAAGCTGACGGCGGTAAACAACGCCATCCAGAGCAGCGTGGCGAGCGCCATCCGGGCGTTCGAGTTCATCGACATGAAGTCCGACATTGTGGACGCGCCGGATGCCGTGGCGTTGGCGCCGCTGCGTGAGGGGCTGACACTCGATGATGTGCATTACTCCTACGACGGCAAGACACCCGTGCTCCAAGGCGTGTCGTTCGAGGTGAAGAAGGGCGAGATGGTCGCCATCGTGGGCGAGAGCGGCGCTGGGAAAAGCACGCTGGCGAAGCTGGTGCCTCGGTTCTACGACGTGACGGGTGGGTCCATTTCCATCGACGGCACGGACATCCGAACGGCGACGCAGGCGAGTCTGCGGGAGCAGATCAGCATCGTTACCCAGGAGACGATCCTGTTTCACGACACCGTGTCCGCAAACATCACGGCGGAGCGTCCCGACTACAGTGAAGATCGGATCCGCGAGGCGGCGAAGGCGGCCTACGCGTCCGAGTTCGTTGAACGGTTGCCCAAGGGGTTCGACACGAACATCGGCGAGGCCGGGGTCACGCTGTCGGGCGGACAGCGGCAACGGCTGGCTATCGCGCGCGCGTTGATCAAGGACCCTGCCATTCTCATCCTCGACGAGGCCACATCGAGCTTGGATTCTGAGAGCGAGCATGCCATCCAGCAGGCTATCGAGGAATTCATCGTGGGGCGGACCACCATCGTCATCGCCCACCGTCTGTCGACGGTGCGCCGGGCCGACCGCATTCTGGTCATGGATGGCGGACGGATCGTGGAAGAGGGTGCGCACGACGACCTGCTTCAGCGCGACGGCAGCATCTATCGCCGCCTGTACGAGACCCAGTTCGCGACACGCGAGCGGGAGCAGGATAGCGGCGAAGCGCCGGTCGTTGAGCCGGCGTAAGAGAATGCGGGGGACAACCCTTTTCTGAAGAAAAGCGTCTTCCCCCACACCCCCTTTCGGAAAAGACTTCTTGTTCGGTGCTGCGCACCGCATGTTACGCGAATGCACCCCACCTGACGCTTACGTCAGCCTTGCCATACACCCGCGGACTGTCCTACCGTTCGGTATCGGACCTGACTCAACCAAATGCTCGGGCAACGAAGGGAGAGACGCCATGTGGAAGTATGGAGTGGCATTCCTGTTTGTGGCGGCTGCGTTGGGAGCGGCCGCGGCACCGGTCGAGTTCCATGTGGCGCCGAATGGCGACGACACGGCGGTAGGCAGCACGGAGGCGCCGTTTGCGACCTTCGAGGCGGCTCGGAACGCGCTCCGCGCGTTGCGTCAGCCTGATGGGCTTGCGGAAGGCGCGGTGGTGTGGATTCACGGCGGTGACTACGAGCGGTCCGAGAGCTTCGCGTTGACGGATGCGGACAGCGGCACGGCGGATGCGCCCATCGTGTATCGGTCCATGCCCGATGAAGAGGTCCGGGTGGTGGGCGGACGGACGATTCCCCCGGAGGCCTTCGTGAAGGTGACGGATAAGGTCGTGCGGAAGCGCATCGACAAGGACGCGCGTGCCGGGGTGCGCGTGGCGGACCTGACGGCTCTGGGCATCGTGGAGTTGGGCACGTTTCCGGACGCCTTCGGCGAGGTGATCCCGGTTCCGGAGCTGTTCTTGAACGATGAACGGCAAGAGCTTGCCTCGTGGCCCAACGACGATTGGGCGTCCATCGCCAAAGTCATCGAGAGTGGCCCGGCGGCGTGGCGTCACCATGAGTCCGACAAACTGAGCGTCTTCGAATACAGTGGCGACCGGCCAAGCCGGTGGGTGAATGCGCCGGACGTGTGGCTGCATGGCTACTGGTGTTTTGATTGGCGGGCCGAAACGATCAAGGTCAAGACCATCGATCTTGAGAAACGCCGGATCACGTTGCTCAAACGGCACGGGTACGGTATCGGCGGCGGCAACCCGGCGCCACGGCGGTACCGCGCGGTGAATCTACTCGAAGAACTGGATCGGCCGGGTGAGTACTACATCGCGCGCGACACGGGGAAGCTGTACTACTGGCCGCCTGGCGATCTGGACGGCGCCCGCATCGTGTTGTCGACGCTGGGCGGTCCGCTGCTCGATGTGACAGGCGCGGCGCATGTCACGGTTCAGGGGTTGACGTTTGAAGCCTGCGTCGGGACGGGCGTTCGCGTGAAGGACGGCGCGTCGATCCAACTCGCCGGATGCGTGGTGCGAAACACGGGCGTCGACGGGATCGATATCGGAGGCGGCGAGAAGCACCGGGTCGAGGCGTGCGACATCTACAACACCGGGAAGGCGGGCCTGCGCATGCGGGGCGGCGACCGGCAGACGCTGACGCCGTGTGGCCACGAGGCGGTCAACAACCACATCCACCACGTGTCCCGACGGCAACGGACCGGCGCATACCACGTGCATCTCCAGGGCGTGGGCATCCGGGTGGCGCACAACCTGATTCACCATGCACCCCACCAGAGTGTCGGGATTGCGGGCAACGACCACGTGGTCGAGTACAACGACATCCATCACATCAGCATGTCCAGCGACGATTGCGGCGCCTACTACATGGGCCGCAACCCGTCGGAGCGGGGTACGGTCATCCGCTACAACTTCTGGCACGACATCGGCAGTTCGTACTCCCACGGCAGCTGCGCGGTGTATTTCGACGACGGGTCCGGCGGCCAGACGGTGTTTGGCAACGTGTTCTACCGCGCGGCGGGGGGGTCGTTCGGGGCGGTGTTCTGCCACGGCGGCCATGACAACACGGTGGACAACAACATCTTCATCGAATGCAAACGGGCCATCCGGCAAGCGCCGTGGAACGACGAGCGGTGGAACCAGCACCTGGTGGAGGAAGATTGGCAGAACAAGCTGCTGCGGCAGGTGGACATCACCAAGCCGCCGTACAGCGAGCGGTATCCGGGGTTGAAGGACTTCATGACCCCGTCGGACAAGCCGCGGGTCAACCACGCGTACCGGAATCTGGCCGTGAATTGCGACGCTTTCGTGGAAGGCAACTGGATGTTGTTGGATAACTGGGTGCCGGACGAAGATCCGGGATTCGTCGATGCGGCGGCGCTCAACTTCCAGTTGAAGCCGGGTGCGCGAGCGTTCCGGTCGGTGCCGGGATTCCAGCCGATACCGTTCGACCAAATCGGAATGTACGTGGACGAGTTGCGGACCGAGTTGCCCTAGAGTCCGGGCGTGCCGTTGCTGATGGTTTCGACGGCTTCCGGGATGGTGCGCAGGATGTGGAATGCCAACCCGGCGATGGCAAGGTAGACCAGGCCGACCGCGCGAAGCGCCCAATTCGAGGCGTGGGCTAGTCGATCGTTCAGGACGACGGCCGCCGATGGCAGAGCGAGCTGGACACCGCCGTACATGAACACGAACACGCCGGCCGTCTTCATCAGGATGGGCGCGCCTGTGCCCGCGGCGGCGCGGAAGGTGAGCGATCCGAGCACCATGAACCCAAGCCCGAACAGCCGGACGGGACCGTTGGCCATGAAGACGCGGATGATCCTGCGCAATCCTGCCGGGTGTACCACCGCTATCGCGCCCGTGATTCCTGCCGAGACAATGAACACCCAACAGACTGCAAGCGACATGGTTCCCTCTCCCTTCCGCCCCGGCGCCGCCCGCACCCCCCCTTGCGTGTTCCGGGGTGCCGGGATTCTCGCGTAGTCGCAAGATTCCACCTACCGCACGGCACCTGCAATGGTAGAAAATGTGCCGCCCGGATGCAACGTCAGGCCAAGATGGCATTGACAATACACGAGAGCATAGGCAACACTCAGGTATGTGCAGGCATAGGTGTAGTGCATGCAGAGCACGGTTGGCGGGGGCGTGTGAATGCTTAGTCGGTTGATGACCGTAAAAGAGCAGTGGGTCTTGTTGTGCGTTGCCGCGGCCATTGGCGTTGGCGCGACGGCCGTCTGTGTGTATCACGCAGCCGACTACCGCGAATCCGCGCGGCAGGCCGCGGAGACGGCCCAGGTGGAAATCGTGGTGCGGCGCGACGAAGCGGCATCGCTCGAACTTGGACCCGATGAATCCGTGGAGATTGTGGGTGCGCTTGACGCGTCAGCCCCTGACCAGGAACTCGTGGACGTTGAACCCATTGAGCCGGACCCGATGCCCATCCAAGTGTCCGTAGTGGGCGGGGTGCAGCGTCCCGGCGTATACCAGGTAACCGACAAGGATCGTGTGAACGATCTGGTGAAGCTTGCGGGTGGTCTCACGGAACACGCCGACATCGGCGACATCAATCTGGCTGCGTTCCTCATCGACGGAACCACGCTCATCGTACCGGAATTGCCCGGCAGCAAGGACGAGGTGCCCACGATACGGACGCGGCCGCCGTCCTACGCGCGCAACCCCGACCAGTACACCCTGTCACGCGGGCATCTCGCCGCGGCCACAAACCCGGGTGTCCCTCCTACGCAGGCCAGAACTGCGTCGTCGGCCCCGTCCCTGATCGACTTGAACCGCGCTTCCAGCGAGGAACTAGAAACTCTGCCCGGGATAGGACCGAAGACGGCCACCGAGATCATCCGATTTCGTGGGACGCAGCCGTTCCGCACGGTGGATGACCTGATGCTGGTGTCAGGGATCGGGCCCAAGAAGCTCGAGACCGTGCGTGCACTGGTGACGGTGAGCGGCTACTAGCGGTTTGCTGGGAAGGGTACAGAGGGGCTGGTGAGAAACTCGCACTCACTCAAGCTTCGGTCGGTCGCAGTCCGGCACCTTGTGTACAGCGCTCTCAGAGAACGCCGGGACTGACCCCAGCGAGCGTAGCGAGATGGGTCTGTCCCTGGCCTTTTCTCGGGCTTCGCGCCGGTGTAGGTAGGCGCTCACCCATGAGAGATCCCTCGACTTCGCTCGGGATGACGTAGAGGT
>JAAEQP010001626.1 GCA_024231375.1 bacterium
CGTGAGAGACTGAGACTTCTTCAACAGCCCCACTGTCCCTGGTCTCTTCGCGGGCTTCACCGGGAACCCACTAAACATCGCCAGAGGAAACGTCCTCCGCACCCTCGTGGTGCAGCCGCTCCTCCAATTCCTCGCTCTCGCGCGTCAGCGCAACAAGGCTCACATTCTCCCGAAACAGGCAATAGCCCCCCGCAAGCACCACGGGGAGGAGGTTCAAGAGATGCGCGACCACGGCCACGGCCCGCGCCGTCTCCGCCGGAGTCCCGGCCACCACCACCAGAGCCAGAATGAAGGGGAGATGGAACTGACCCATCATCCCTGGTGGCCCGGGAATGCTCACCGCCAACGCCAGCAACGACTGCATCACGAACACCGTGTACCAGGGATAGTCCAGGTCGAAAGCCTCGAAAATGAACGCGGCCGACACCAGGAACGTGCCCCAAGTCACAAGCGAGAAGAAGATCGACTTCGCCATGTCCCCAATCGAGCGGAACACATGCAACCCTTCGGCGAATTGCTCCAGCAGCCCGCACGCCCAATGCGACAACCGCGTGGAGATGCGGCCCAGGATGCCGTCAGCCAGACGCAGCGCCAACTGCTTGTTGATGTACAGCATGACAAGCACCGCGACGATGCCCGACATCGAGACCAGAGTACCAACGGCTCCCGAACGAATGAAGTTGCCCGGCAACGTGATGGCATCCGCGTTCCCAAGCACTCCCGCCGGCAATGTCAGATCGCCCTTCGGATGGAAGGCCGCGGACGCGACCAGGATGACGACCACCATGCCGATGAGATCGTTCACGCGATCCAGCGTGTTCATGGCGAAGGCCTTGGAAAAGCTCACCTTCGACAGCCGGCTCAACAGCAGCGGCCGGACGAATTCACCCGACCGCATGCCGATAGTGAAGTTCGCCAGAAAGGCCACCTGCGTCGCGCTGAACATGCTCCGGAACGACACGTCCGGATCCGTCGCCCGGACCACATAGCTCCATCGTTGGATACGCACAAAGAAACTCATCCACACAGGGACTTGGGCGAGCAACAACCACCCCACGTGGGCGCCACGGATGGCCTGCCAGAACTCCGCCCAATCCATATCCTTGAACAGGAGCCAGACCAGTGCCACGCCCACCAGCAAGGCGGCAGCCATTCCCAGTTTTCGTTTCATGAGTGAACCACTCCGTACAAACCTACCCGGCGTCGCAAGAACACGCACGACGCGGGATGTCCGACATGGACTCGCACCAAATCCCGGCATGACCCCAAGAAATGGTACAAGCGCATACTATACCACAGCGGAGCAACCCATCTCTCGTGGAATCGACTGGGGAAGATTGCCCGTCACTTCAGACAGGCCTGCTCTCTCGCGGTGACCCACACGCCTGGGAAGACCCTACCGCGTACCGCCGTCTCCGAATCCGCCCCACAGGTCGCATAGGACCCATACGACCTATTTCCCTCTTCGTAGGGTGTGTCGAGGAACGGCCCCCGGCCGCGACGAGCACGCACCTCCCAGGAACCTTGACCATCCCAAGTGTGCCACCTTCAAGCGAAGCTTGAGGGTGTCTTCTCGTGGCCGGGAGTCTCCTCCCCCCCGCCCCGCCTCAACCACTCCATCGATTGTGCGGCGTGGGATCGAGCCGATCCGTGCCGGCTTGGTCGCGTCTATCGCTCAGCGCACTCCTCAGACCCGTAGGCCGGCCGGGCGCCATTGCACGCCCCCGCTCGATCTCTTCCTGGACCCGCGTGGCTACATGATCGATGGCCTCGCCAAGGTCCTGGTTCAGCTCCAACCGGCATCGCAGACAGTAATTGGATCGAGGCTGGGCGAGTCGACGGTTGCACGCCATGCACATGTCGCCCGTGTCCACCTTGCTGCTCAGGAACGACGACTCCCGAATCAGGCTCTTCACCCGGTCGAGCGACACGCCCACCGCCTGCGCCACCTTCTCCGCTGAGCGCTTCTTCAGGCTCTCGACGGCCTGCTCGATTCGATCCGAATCCGCCTCGCGTAGCGCCGTGCATCGGGCGCACAGGCGCTTCCCCGTCGCGGCAGCAAACACCTTCCCACAGGCCGGACACCGCTCGAAGTCCTCGCCATAGTACGTGTCATCGCCGCTCACCGCAGGATCTCCTCGGCCACTTCGTCCACCTTGAGCCTCAAATCGTCCAGACTGCCTTCGTTCTCCAGCACCCACCGCGCCAAGGAAACCTTCTCCCCGGGCGGCGTCTGAGCATCCATACGCCGCTCGGCATCTTCTCGCGGCATGCCTCGCACGCCGGTAAGCCTGCCCAACCGCGTCTCGCGGGCGCTCAACACCAGGATCAGACCCGTCAGATAAGGTTCCAGTTCGCCGTGCTCCGCCAGCAGCGCCGCTTCCACGATCACGGCCTTTCGCCCTTCGTCCATCAGCATAGCGCAACGCGACGCCACTTCGGCCCCAATGGCCGGATGCACCAGCGCGTTGAGCCGCTTCCGTGCGCCCTCATCCGCGAAGACCAGGGCGCCCAGTTTCTCGCGGTCTACCTGCCCGTCCGTGTATACCGCGTCGCCGAACGCCTCCTTCACGCCGGCTTCCGCCACACCACCCGGCCCGATCACCTCGTGGCCCACCCGGTCCGCATCGATCACCGGCACACCGCATTCCGCGAACCGCTTGGCCGCTTCGCTCTTGCCGCTGGCAATCCCGCCCGTCAGACCGTAGATCTGCATGCCTCCGTCTCCCGGGCCTACTGCGGACCGTTGCTTCGGTCGCAATACAGTTCGATGACCTCGTCGAGGCGATCCTGCGCTTCGAGCACGCGGTACACGAATCCCCGCAACGGGCCGTTGCCGCCAGGGGCGTCCATCACCAAGTCCGCGGCGGCCAAAGCTTCGCGCGACCCGTCGGCCGGGGCCACACCCAGCCCGCACGCCTCCATGGCGCGCACATCTATTAGATCGTCGCCCAGAAACGCCATTTCGTCAAGTCCGATTCCGTGCCGCGTGGCGATTTCCTCGCAGATCCGGCGCTTGTCCTTGATCCACATATGGACCTCGGCGCACTTCCAATACGCGCCGATGGACTCCACCGCCTTGCTGCCCAACCCACTGACCAGAGCCGATTTGCCGCCGCTGAGATGCCACATGGTCAAGGCGGTCGCGTCGCGGGCGTTGAAGGCCCGGCTGGGCCGGCCTTCGCCATCGAACACAATCGATCCATCCGTCAATACACCGTCCACGTCGCACACGATGAATCGAATGCGCCGCAGATGTTCGGTCAAATCCGTCATGCTTCCGGTTCCCGGTCCGGCCCGTCCAACTGAACGCGCCTCCCTTTCGTTTGCTTCAGAACAATCGTCAGCGTTCCCTTCACCGTGATTCCATCGGTCGGCGCGATCTCGACGAGACGATCCGGCCCGTCGTCCCCAAAGTAATGTTCGGTTTCCTCGGTGCCTTCCGCGCTCTCGCACGATACATGCACGTCTTCCACCCCGTCGGGAACGCGCAACACGACCCGCTTCAGTTGGATGGGGCTGTCGAAGGTGAGGTCCACTCGCTGCTCGTACCTGTCCGTCACCTCTTCCCGGAACTTCAGCCAACCGAGGCACACGGACGTGAACAGAGGCGCGCTGAGGAAGTGTACGCCGTACGGCAGATTCGGCCGCACCCAGATCTGTCGTTCGGGCAGGCTCAGATAGAATCCTTGCAGCGCGTAATACACGTGCCAGATCGACGTGGATCCCATGTGCCGGTCGCTACCCCATCCCCGCGCGTCGTTGGTCTCCAGATCCCACCCCAAAGGTTGGTTGAAGGTTCGGCCCCGGCGGGCGAAAATGTTCTTGAACGTCTTCTGGAGCACGTACAACGCCCGGTCCGTGTAGCCGTGCGTCATTAGGAGCGAGCAGTATTCCGCGGTGTAGAACGACGGCCAACTCGTGCCCGTGTCCGGCGCGCCCGAGTCGGGATGAGGCCCGGGGCACAGCCCGCCATCCGGCATGACGGCCTTGGCCACGCCGTACCGTTTCTCACCGATCTTGCACAGAGCCCCCAGGGCTTTGCGCACGCGATCCTCGGGCAAGATGCGTCCGAGCGACAGGAAATCCGCGTACCACTGCCCCGCCAGTTGGCTGCAATGGCAGGCATCGCCCATGTACTCCTGCTCGTGGGCCTCGTTCGTGTCGGCAGGATCCCGGTAGAACCGGTAGTACCCGTGATCCTCGTCCCAGAGCAGCGCGTCGAACCGCTTGCGCGCCTTGACGAGAATCTTCTCGTACAGCTTCGCCTCATCGTCGTGCCCGAGCCGCTTCGCGAGTTTGACGTACGCTCGCAGCGCCACCAGCCACAACCCCGACGTGTAGCTGTCTACCCCTTCCAACGGCCAATCGCCGTACGTACACACCGTGCCCCCATGCTCGGGCAGCCCATCGTTGTCCTCGTCGCGATCACGCATGTGCGCCATGGCTTCTTTGAGGCGGGGAAACGCCTGCTCGAGCATGAACAGCTTTCCCGTCATCTGGAAATTGCGGTATGCCATCAGCACGAACTTCGGGTTGATGTCCAGAAGCTCGGCCTGCGGGTCGCCGTGTTCGTTCTCGCCGTTGCTCGGATTGTTCGGACACTCCCGCCCGTGGTAACGATAGATCCGACCCTTCTGTTCGGGATTCACCGCCGTGCCCATGTGCGCCAGCTCCCGCGTTTCGTACTCCGGGAAAAGCAGCAGAGGACCCAGCGAGCTGTGGAAGCGGCGGTCCATGGCGCCCGTCAACGGATCTTCCGGCGTCTCCATGAGGGTGAATTGGCGGTCCTGCGTGAGCAACGTATTCGTCGAAAGGACGTAGTTGCAGTTGATCAGCGAGCGGTTGAACCAACGCGGGAGCGACGACGACATGATCCGGTTCTGCCAGTCTTCCACCGAGTTGAAATAGTACCGGTAGTGCGCCAGCGCCCGGTTCGCCACCTCCAACGCGTTCGGGTAGTCGTTCGCATACCCGTTGCCGAGGTCGGTCCCGTCCACCACGAAGCGCGGACAATGCCACGACACAATGTAGACGAGGCTGCGCCCCTTCTTCGCTTCCAGGGGGAACGAACAACACACCGACCCCGAATGGCTCTCGGGCGCGCGGGACAGCTTGTTCATGAGCCGCCCTTCGTCGTGAAACGCCTGCCAGAACGCCTCCAACTCCCGCGGGTTCCGTTCGTCCCAACTCATCAAGGACACGTCGACGTCCCGCTGCTGTTTCGCCAGCAAGCAGTAGTTGCCCTCGGCGTTGGATCGATGTTCCCCCCGAAAACCAAACTCGAATCCCGCAAACCGGGGAGGACCGTTCGAGTCCGAGTCGTCTGTGTCCTCCTTGTCATTGTCTTTCAGGGCGTACTGCAAGTCCTCCATGACCAGTACCGGACGGATCGGGCCCCGTTTGCTGGGGAAGTCGCCCCGCGTACACCCGCACAGGTTCTCCCAGTTGAGCACCGTTGCCACATCCAGCGTAGCGTCGGTGGTATTCTTCACGTAGACCGTCATGAACACGAGCGGAAGCGACGAGGCATCCGTGTCGTAGGGAATGATGGGCGTCATGCCGCTCCAAGTCACGTCGAGCGGGAACTGTTGATCGTCGAGTTTGTAGTGCGAGCAGGGATAGAGTCCGCGCCAGTTCAACTGCTCGGGCGGGGTGTAGGTTGGCACGATGCCTGCCTTCTCGAAGGGTAGCCCCGACCCGGCCTGCAGCATGCGCGTGTGCACACGGCCTCGGCGCGCGGCCCGCACGGCAAGCAACGCGCCCTCGGAAACCGGAATCCGCGCAGCGGCCGACCGGTTGTTGTTGATGGTGATGTTCCGGAACCGGCCGTCCCGCCCCAGTTCAATACACCCCGTGCCGATCCCGCCCAGCGGCACGCCCGCCAGCGCCGGATCGTCGCGATCTTCGTGCCGTCCTCGCTCCTTGCACCCCGATGTCACTATGCGCCCTCCACGTGAACGCCCCTACTGGCCACTCAACCATCCCGGGTCCGACGTCACCGTCAGTCCAGTTCCTTCAGCATGACAATGGCGTCTTCATTGGACTTCGGATAATACCCTTTGCGCACACCGACAGGCCCGAACCCCAGACTGAGGTACAAGTCGCGCGCCGCCTGGTTCGACATACGCACCTCGAGCGTGGCCAAGGTAGCCCCCGCTTTCCGTGCGGCGTCCAACAGAAATACGGTCAAGCGGCGGCCGTACCCCTTGCCGCGCCATTCCTCCGCAATGGTAACACTGGTGATATGGGCCTCGTCCAATACAAGCCAGAAACCGCCGTATCCCACCGTCACGCCGTCAATCTGTACGACGTAGAAGTACGACCGATTGTTGCGCACTTCGTCGCGGAACATGCCCAGGGTCCACGGTTCGGGATAGGCCTCCAACTCGATGGGGATCAACCCCTCAAGGTGTTCTTCTTCAAGCGGGACAAAGCAGAGGGACTGTTCGCTCTCGCGAGCGCCGGTCATGGCGCCGCCTTCGCGTCGCGGGCCTCCTCGGCCTGAGACTTGCGCAGGTACACGGGCGACACGTCCGCCGGGTCGGTTGACGCGCCTGCCTCCACCAGGGCCCGCGCCTCCAGCGCCACGGACGACGCCGTCGGCCACGACCACGCAGGTGACACAAACGCCGCATCCGGCACGGCTTCCACGATCCGGTCGCGATACCGCTCGGCGCCGTCGCCCAAGAATAGGATCCGACCCTTCCGGCCATCGATCAGATCCTCAATTGGGCACACACGGTCGCCGGTCAGTTTCTCGCGAACACCGCCTTCGTATCGGTAGACCGCGCCGAACACTTCCTTCATCTTCGCGTCCAGCACAGGGCAAACGAGACCCTCGTAAGCCTCAGTCTGACGCGCCATTGCGTCCAACGTGGGCACGGCCACCAACCCAAGACCGGTCGCCGCTGCGAGACCTTTCCAGGCCGCCGCGCCGACACGCAGTCCCGTGAACGAGCCGGGCCCGATCGAGACCGCCAGAAGGCCGAGATCCGCCAATTCGATCCCCGCCTGCGCCAGCACCCAATCCACCGTCGCCACAAGGCGCTCCGAATGGGTCCGGCCGGCTTGCACGCGCGTCTCGGCAAGAAGGACCGTGTCGTCGCACACGGCGACGGTGTTAACCGACGTAGAAGTGTCAACGGCCAGGATCTTCATAGTGCTCGAATCATATCCCTGGGAACGGACCCATTCAAACGCCCAGCAGCACCTACCTGCACTTGAACACGCCCGCAACAACGAGAACCGCCCAGATCTGAATCCATACGACGCACGCCTCTTACCCTCTCCCAGCGGGAGAGGGCAGGGTGAGGGGTCTTC
>JAAEQP010001627.1 GCA_024231375.1 bacterium
GCCCTACAACGCGCACAATGGGCGCAAGCAGAATGGCGCCCAGAAAACACACTCCGGTGACAACAGAGGCCAAGCCCGTCCGTGCGCCCGCGGCCACGCCCGTGGCGCTTTCGATGTACGACGTGACCGTCGACGTGCCAAACAACGCGCCGAAGCACGTAGCGCCTGCGTCGCTGAGGAAGGCCCGGTTGGCGCGGGGGAGATGCCCATCGTCGCCGATGTAGCCCGCCTGTTTGCCGACACCCACCAGCGTGCCGACCGTGTCGAAGAGGTCCATGAAGAAGAACAGGACAATCGCCACCAGCGCCGTATGCCAATTCTCGATGAGTTCGGTGAAGTTGAGGCTGAAAAACGTCTCGAACGACCGGTCGAGGTCCCCCTCGGGCTTGGGCATGACGCCCGTCGCCACGCCGATACCGCAGGTGGCCAGGATGCCGATCAGAATGCCGCCCGGCACGCGCAGGGCCATGAGCGCCGCGATCAACAGCACGCCGAAACAGGTCAGCAGGGCGACCCCGGTACGGAACCCGCCGAGGGTCACCATGGTGCATGGGTCGAGTTTGATGATGCCGCCCCATTGAAGGCCGATGAAGGCAATGAACAGCCCAATGGCCGGACCAATGGCGTTCTTCAGGCAATCGGGCAACACAAGCAACAGTTTTTCGCGCACGTTGAAGGCGCTCAAGACGAGGAAGATGACCCCCGAGATGAACACAATGGCCAGGCCCGCCTGCCAACTGAACCCCATCCCCCCCGCAAAGGTCGAACACACCGTAAACGCGAAAAAGAAGTTCTCGCCCATGCCCGGGGCGAGCGCGAAGGGGTAGTTCGCGTAGAGGCCCATGAGGATGCACGCCAAGGCCGACGACAAACATGTAGCCACCAACACCGAGCCAAACGGCATGCCGCACGCATGCAACACGGTCGGCTGCACGAACACGATGTAGCTCATGGTCGTGAACGTGGTCAGGCCACCGACCACCTCCCGGCCAAGGGTAGATCCGTTTTCTTCGATGCGAAAATGACGGTTCAGAAACGACATCTAACGCGCGTCCCCCTGCGTCTCGGCCATCGTCATCAGTTCAGCGATGTGAGCCCGGGCCGATTCGGCCAGCGCCTTCGGATGGTAGCCCCCTTCAAGCACCGACACGATACGCCCCCCGGCGACATCCGCCACGCGGCGTGTGAACTCGCCGTAGGTGTCCGAGTGTAGCTCCTGGGCCGCGAGCGGATCCAACCGATGCCCGTCGAAACCACATGAAATCAACAGGAAATCCGGCTTGAATCGCTGAATCGCAGGCAACACCGTATCGTCCATGGCCGCCATCCATTCGCCGGGACCCGACCCCGGCGCCATGGGCACATTCAGATTGGTGTCGGCCGCGCCACGTTCGTCGGCACGCCCCGTACCCGGAAACAGCGGTGACTGATGGATACTAGCGACGAACACCGCCGAGTCTTCATAAAACGCCTGCTGCGTACCGTTTCCGTGGTGTACGTCCCAATCGAGAATCGCCACCTTGCCAAGTTTGGCCTTCTCACGCAGCCACCGCGCCCCAATCGCCACGTTGTTGAACAAACAGAACCCCATGGCCCGGTCGCGTTCGGCATGGTGTCCCGGCGGCCGCACCGCGCAGAACGCGTTGGCCACCGCTCCGTCCAGCACGGCCTTGCACGCCGCAATCACGCTGCCCGCCGCCATCCACGCCGCATCCCACGACCCCGGTCCCATCTTCGTGTCGGGGTCGGGATAGACCTTGTCTGAGCGGCACGTCTCGTCGATGAGGTCGATGTGGATGTCCGAATGCACCCGCAACAGGTCGTCCCGGGTTGCGCGCGCAGGTTCAAGCACCGTCACCCGGTCGCGGACCTCCTCGAACACAGGCCGAAGCGCCTCAAGACGCTTCGGCGATTCGGGATGGTACGCGCCCGCGTCGTGGTTCAGGCCTTCCTCGAGAAACAGCAACCCCGTGCGCGCCATTGACTTGATGACTCCTAGCCGGTTGGATACGGCGATTGTACGACCGCCCACCAGACGTGTCAAACCACTCCACGCACTCCATCCACTTGGTCCACTCCGTCCATCACCCTGCGGTGTCGGCCTGGTCCTCCTGAGGAGCCCCCGTCCCAATCCCGATGATGCATCCCAAAGACGGCTGTGATACACTGACCCGGCGTTTTCGAGTGTGGAGAACTGTCCTATGCCAGACAAACCTATGCCGGAGTTCGAGTTCCTTTCGCTGGAGTATTGCGAAGGGTATGCCGTGGTGACCATCGACCGCCCCAAGGCGAACGCCTTGTCCCTCGAACTGGTGAGCGAGATTACCGACGTCATCGCCTTGCTGGGAGCCGACGAGTCGGTCCGCGCCATCGTGATCACGGGCGCGGGCGAACGGTTTTTCAGCGGCGGCGCGGACATTCCCACCTTACGTGAGTCTCTCAAAGAGCCCTTCGCCGAAGGGGGACTTCTGGCGGCGGGGCTCATCATGGTCGACGCGATCGAGGCGTGCACGAAGCCGGTGGTGGCTGCCGTCAACGGGAACGCGGTCGGCGGGGGCTGTGAACTCATATTGGCGTGCCATTTCCGGATCTGCGCCGACACAGCCCAATTTGGCCAGCCCGAGATCAACCTCGGTATCATCCCTGGATGGGGGGGATGTCACCGTCTGCCTCGCCTGATCGGTGAGGCGCGGGCCCTGGATTGGCTCGCAACGGGACGGATGGTGTCTTCCCAGGAAGCATTCGAGGCCGGGCTGGTTTGCAAGGTAACTCCGTTCGCGGACGTACTCAACGCCGCGAAGGAGTTGGCGAGTCTCCTGGCGTCGCGGCCGCCCGTCGCCATGCGCGCGATCCTGCGTACGGTGCGCGAACGGGCACTCTACCCGGACCGAGGCAGGACCCTGGAAGCGGAAGGGTTCGCGGAAGCGGGGGCCAGCGAGGATGCCACCGAAGGCGTAACCGCCTTCATCGAGAAACGTTCCCCCCGATTCCGTGGTGTATGAGTAGGATGAAGCGATCCGGATTCACTATACTGGCCCTGACAACGCTGGCCCTCTGCGTGACGGCCGCTCCCACTCGCGCGCTCGACGCGGGCGCGGCCCGGATCGAGATCACGCCGCCCCTTGGCGTACCACTAAACGGCTACTACGACCGCTTGGGCCGGGGCGCGCTCAGCGTTCATGACCCGCTCTGGGCACGGTGCCTCTACCTCGAAGACGACGACACGCGTCTGCTCATCATCAACGCCGACCTGTGCGTGATCAACCGCGAACTGCGCGACCGCGTGATCGAATTGGCGCCGAAAGAAGTGCCCGCCGAGAACATCATCCTCACGGCAACCCACACCCACAGCGCCCAAGGCGGCATGGACAAGGATCTGCTGTTCCGCTCGGTATCGGGACGCTTCATGCCGGAAGTGCTGGAGGAGACCGCCGGCCGCTTCGCGAAAGCCATGCGCGACGCCTACGCCGCACGCAAACGCGCCACCATCGGATACGGCGCCTTTGCCCAGGACGACCTGTCGGTCAACCGGCGCGAAGACGACGGCGCCATCGACAAACAGGTCGGCGTGATTCGGGTGGAAGATTCCGACGGGAACCCCATCGCCATCGTCGGCAACTTCGCGGCCCATCCCACGTCCGTGGGCGTGGACGACGCGTTGTCAGTGTCGGCCGACTACTGCGGCTTCTACTACAACGAATTGGAGTCGCTGGCCGGTACGGAATGTGTGGCCATGTTCCTCAACGGAGCGCAAGGCAACCAGACCTGCGGCAACCCCGAAGGCAAGAAGGGTTGGGCACGCACGGAATCCATCGGCCGCCTACTGGCACAACGCGTCATGGAGGCCTCTGAAGCCGTAACATGCACGGCCGCGGACCTCCACGTCGGGCATGCCACACCCAAGTTGCCTCTGGCCATTGCCGGCACGCTCGTGCCTTCGTCGACGATTCTCCACACGCTGGAAATCGACGACCTTCTCATGACCTTCTTCCCCGGCGAACCCTGCGTGGAGATTGGCCTCCACATGCGAGAGCTTGCCCTGGCCCGCGGGTATGCCAACCAGTTCACGGTGGGACTCTCCGACGACCACCTGCTGTACTTCGCACCCCGCGCCTACTACCCGAAACTCTACTACGAAAACGCCATGAGCCTCTACGGACCCCGCATCGAGGACTGGTTCTACACCCAGTTCACCATGCTCATGACGAAAGGCGAACCCGTACTCGGCCGGCAGCCTGTGACGCCCCCCGAGATCGAGATGCTGCCGGGCGGGTCGCGCATCCATCTGAAAGGCACCCCCTACGCGGTGGGCTACCAACGGGGCGCGGCCTTCTCCGAGGCTATCCAGGGCGTCTACGCGGATCATGTGGTGAATCCATGCGAAACGGGCGAATACATCCCGGACAGGGGGATGTGGACCTTGGCCCCCTCCTTCATGGACCTGTCGGTGCTGGCCCTGCCGAACTTGGGCATCAGCATGCGCCCCATGACGGAAGGCATTTTCGAACCCGTGTTCGAGGAGATGGAAGGCATGGCCGACGGCGCGGGCCTTCCCTTCGACGCGCTGCTCCTGACGCAGTGCGCGCCGGTCATCGCGGCCCGCACCGAGACCAAAGACTTGTACCGCGCACCGTTCTGCACCATGTTCGCCGCTACGGGTGACCGGGCAGGCGCCGACGACATCCTCGTGGGCCGGAACTTCGACTGGGCCGCGCAAGAGCCTCCGGTGATCGTTGAGACGACAACGGATTCGGGACGGCGAACGGTGCAGGTGGGATTCGCCTGGAACACCGGGACCTTCACAGGCATGAACGACGACGGCCTGGTGGTATGCGTGGAGCGCGTCGAAGCCCTCGGCGAACCATCCATCGACGGACCGGCTATCGAATGGGTGCTCCGGGAAATCCTCGAGAAGTACCAGACCGTCGACAGTTCCCTGCTCCGACTGGAGAAGGCCGATTACCTGCGCGGATACCACGTGTTACTCGCCGACGCCAATACCACGGCCCGCGTGGTGGAACTCGGACGCGATCGGGTCGTCCGGAAGGCCGAGGGAGGACTTCTCCTGGGGATCCTGCCGCCGAAGCCACCCAGCGCCGAAGACACGGAAGGTGCGCCAACCACGCCGACTGTGGACGCCTCTGCCCTTGACCCGGCCGCGGTACGGTACGGACGGGTAGCGGAGTTGCTGGACGACGAGCGCATCATCGCGCCGAGCGAGATTCAGACGGTGTTGGCCGACCGGCACGAGACCGCACGGGATACCGAACAGATATTCGGCGCCACGACACGGTGCAGCGTGGTCTTTGAACCAAAGGCGCGTCGGCTCCACGTCTCGTTTCCGCTGGAAAGTGGCGACGCCGGTCCCTACACCACCATCACGCTGACGGAGGAATCGCCATGAGCGAGGCCGTCCGGTCATACAGCGCCAACGCGGGCCCGACGCGCAAAGGGCGCAAAGGGTGCCTCCGCGTGCGGAGCCTTCTGGCGCTTGTCCTGCTGGTCGTGATCGGGTACGGGTTCTGGACCACGCGCGACACCCACCCCGCGGCGCGGCTGGTGCCCACAGGCCAGAAATATCTGGTGGCCTTCACCGATCTCCTCAACACACGGCAGCGAATGGCCGAAAGTTCGGTCTGGGACGCCGTCCCCGAAGGCACAGCGCTGGCGGCTGTTCCGAAAGCGCTGGGACAAGAACTTGAACTGCCGGCCGGCCTTCCGGGCGGTGTGCCGGAGTGGATTCTCAACAACCTCTTCCACGAAGGCCTGTACCTGACCGGCAACGACCTGGACGCGTTCTCCGATGCCCTGGTGGTGACGAAAATGTCCCGCGTAGGGAAGCTGCTGGAGTGGATCCATGCCTTCGTTCCCGGCATCGAAACGGACCACGCGGGCGGCCTCGACCTCCGCCACATCCAGGATCCGGACGTATACTACGCCGTGCGCGGACGCGTCCTCGTGCTGTCGCGGTCGCGGGATGCGCTGGTCCGTTCGCTCACGTTGACTTCCGAAACGGCGATCGCCGAGGAAACATTGCTGGCGACCGTCAGTGGCGCAGGCCGCGAAGACGTGCGCGGCACCTTCGCCCTCGACAAAGACGACCCTCTCGGCACGTGCTTCCAGCATGTCGGATTCGCCATTCGGCTCGATGCCTCCGAGGCGCGAGCCACGTGCCGTGTCGTGCTGCATCCGGCCTGCCAAGAGCGCTGGCGGGCGTTGCTGAACGGCGCGACCTCCGGGCCATTGATGGCGCCTCCGCCTGGCATGGTGTCGATCTCGGCGAATTTCGGCAAGCCCGTGGAGGCCTGCTGGGCGGCCATCGGCGAAGGGCTGACCAACTCCCGTAGAGACGTGTGGCCCGATATGCCCGAGACCGTTCCCGCCATCTTCTCCGAGGATCAATGGCGCGAATGGCAAGCGGTAGAAGAGGGCGTCGAACTCGGACTGGGGTCGTTCTTGACGAACATCGTCGGGCCGCTCGGACCCGGGTTCCGGGTGAGTTGGTGCGCCGTGGACTTGAATGAGATGATGCCCATGCCGGAGTTGGCGGGCACATTCGATGGGAACCCGGATGCCCTCGACGTGTTCCGGGAAGCCCTGCCGCCCATCCCCGAGGACGCGCCGCGGTGGGCATCGTTTCCACGATTCGAACCCGAACTGAACACGGTGACGCTTCCCATGATCGGGGGGCCGGCACTCGAACCCACGGCGGCGCCGTACGGCAGCGGTATCCTGGTGAGCACAAGCAGCCGGTTGGCGGCCGCGTTAATGGAGAGCGGCGGAGTCGCAGGTCAACTCCCGGAGGCCGGGAACCTGCATATCGCGGTTCGCCCGTATCCCTGCGTCGAAAGCGTGGTGGAGGCCGGGCGGCTGTTGGTAGACCAAGGGGTCATGCGGGGGCATACCCCCAAGACGTATGCGGCGATGACGGACCGGTGGCTCGTCCAGGCAGGCGCTGTGGAAGAAGCCAGCCTGCACGCTGCGGTTGACGGCGGGGATATTGCCCTCGACGTTCGGGTTGTCTGCCCGGCGCGTCGGTAGTTCGGGCGATCCACGGCGGACGGCGCCACGATTCTATACGTAATTGACAACAGTTCCCGGACCTTGTCCGGCATTGCACGGGATGTGGCGCATCCGAGGAACGATGCCTTGGGCAACCGTGACTCGCACGGAGTAGAGTAGGAGCAAATGACTGACACACGCGTAGACGAAGCACGCCCCAACGAGACAGGCCAGGCGCCATCCCCGGGGGAGCAAGGAGACTTCATCGTCGACGAGGCGACCGATGAGGTGCTCCGGCTGCAACTGGACATGTTCGAGGGCCCCTTCGAGGTGCTTCTCTATCTGATTCGATCCCAGGAGATCGATATCTTCGACATCCCTGCCGTGAAGATCACCGAGCAGTACCTGCGCTTCCTCGACCTCATGCGCGACGAAAGCCTGGAAGTGACCGGGGACTTCCTGGTCATGGCGGCCACCCTCATTCAGATCAAGTCTCGGATGCTCCTGCCCGCGGAGACGGACGGCGAGGATGAGGAGGACTTCGAAGAAGAGGATCCGAGACTCGAACTGGTCGAGAAACTGCTGGAATATCGCAAGTTTCGCGGTATCACCGAACGCCTGGCGGAACTGGAGTCGGAACGGGAGAACTGGTACACGCGGCGCGTGACACCCAAGTTCGAGCCTGCCGAGGAGGAGGAAGAAGAACTCCTCGAAGTGACGATGTACGATCTCATCACGGCGTTCCGCAGTGTGCTGCGCTACATCTCCGACGACCTGGTGCATACGGTCGAAGGCGAAGAGCATTCCATCGACGAAAAGATCGAGGTGCTGCAAGACCGCCTCATGCGGGAAGGCAGCGTCGCCTGGTCGGATGTCTTCAAAGGATGTCGAAGCCGGATCGAACTGGTGTGCTGTTTCCTCGCCATCCTCGAGCTGTGCCGGATGGGACAGGCCCGCGCGCATCAGCACCGGACCTTCGAGGAGATCCGCCTCTTCCAGGTGGCCGAGGGTGTGACGGGGTGATGTGGCCCTTCCGCCGAAGGATCCTGCCCTTGGGCGCCCGAGGCGAGCAGGCGGCGGCCAAGTATCTCAAGCGGGCGGGTATGCGGATTCTGGGACGAAACGTTCACCTGGGCCGCTACGAGGTGGATATCATCGCCCAGGAAGGCGACACCATCGCCCTGGTCGAGGTGAAAACGCGGGCAACGGACGCCTTCGCAACACCCGATGTGAACATCACCCACACCAAACGGCAACACCTCATCTCGGCGGCACGCCAATACGCCGACGAACGCGACGATCCCGACATCTCCTACCGGTTCGACGTGGTGACGGTGGTCTGGCCCGAGACGGGCACGCCCGCGATCACGCACTACCGAGACGCATTCCCCGCTCGGTAGCGATTCGCCGGTTCGACGCGTCTACATGGCGTAGAGGAACGGCGCGACCACACTCGCCTGCGCAGCGAAGAACATGAACATGCCGAGAAGCAGCATCGCCAGGATGATGGGGGTCAGCCAATACAACTTCCGGATGCGCAAGAACGCCCATATTTCTCGTAAGGTTTCCATAGCTCCATTCTAGAACTGATTGAGGTATCGCTCAAATTCGTCCGGCTGCTCTTCCGCATCTTCCCAATACGACTCGGACTTGAGGTCCCAGTCCCGCTTCAGCGGATCGTTGCCACGCCATTGGTTGATGAATCGGGCCGGAACTATCATGAGATAGAAAACAAGCGACAGCATCACGCGCGTCATGATCCAGTTGAGGACCTCGGCGAGCTTCATCCACGCCACGAAAACGGGACGTAGCAGCGAAGGCACCACGATCCCGGCCACCAGGAACACGCTGGCCACCGCGAAGAACCACGGCAACATCTGACCAGCCAGCCATGAGCGCACCAGGCCCAACACGACGAAGGCCGCGGCCATGAGCA
>JAAEQP010001628.1 GCA_024231375.1 bacterium
ACGGTCTCCGCGTTGCCGGGGATGAGGCCGTCCGGCACCTTGATGAACCCGTTCAACCCTTCGTGGACGCCGTCCCAGAGAACGGTGTTGGTCAGCGTCAACCCCCGGCCCGTGAACATGACGGCCGGACCCTCCGGCGCGGCGTTGTTCGCCACGGTGCAGTTCATGAGGTCCAACGGACCCACCCCGATGCAGATCGCGCCGCCTTGCGCCGTGGCCGTGTTGTGGTCCAGCACGCAGTTCACGAGCGACGTGCTCGCGCCCGCGTACGTGTTCATCACCGCCCCGCCCATGTCGCCCACATTGCCCGAGAACCGGCACGCGTCAAACGTCAGTTCCGCACCGTCCATGCTGCACACTGCCCCGCCGTAGGGGGCGACATTGTCGCGGAAGATGCACCCGGTGAAGGCGGAGGCAACGCCGGTATTGAGGAACTCCGCGCCGAGGGCGTCCGGGTAGAACCGTTCAACCCCGCCCATCTTGACGGCATGGACGGATCCGCCCTGTTCGGTGCCCGCGTTGCCGTCGAACACGCAGTCCACGAATGTAGCCGTGCCCAGCGTGTGGTGGACGGCCCCGCCGTAGTCCGCGGTGTTGCCCGTGAACGTGCATCGTGTGAAGGTCACGTCCACATCGAAGCTTGCCACCGCGCCCCCCAACGGAGCCGAGTTGCCGGTGAACGTGCAGTCGGTGAAGGCGCCTCCGGCAGTGAACGAGCCGTCGATCAGGTCGAGACGTTCTCCCAGAATGGGTGCGCCGGACCGGCCGCCGAAGTGAATCGCCCCGCCCGGTGCCAGACTCTCATTGTTGGAAAACACGCAATGTGAGAATGACGGCGCCGCGAGGAAGTTGCAGACAGCGGCCCCGTAGCCACGGGGATTGCCCTCAACACGGTTGCCGTCGAAGACACACCCCGAAATCGAGGGTGAGCATTTCCTGTTGTACATGGCGGTACCGTGTGTTCTGAACGGCGGCGCCGCCCCAGATCCTCCCAGACTCACGCTGTCCTTGAACGCGCATCCCTCCACGATCGCGTCGGACCCTTCGTTCGAAATCCCGAATTCATTGGCCTCGAAATGGCAACCGACTATGCTTGGCGTCGACTCAGAACACCAGATAGCCGACGCCAGCCCAACGAATGAACAGTTCACGATTCTGGGGGTCCCGCCAGTGATCACCAAGCCGCACCCGCTATGAGACAGTTCGTGTGGGGCGCCATCGTCCCATTCCGGCACGGCTCCGAAACGGCAGTTCCTAATCTCGGGCGAGGCGTCGTTGCTGTAGAACGCGCAATAGGGTCCTGGACAGGGCAGCCCGTGCATGAAACCAGTGACCGTGAATCCATCCAGAACGGCATCCGTGCCTATGATCATGAACCCGGATCCGATAAGGAAGTCGCCGATTGAGTACCATCCCTGAATCCGCGATTCATGGTCTTCCCAATCGCGCTGGCTGCGTTCCGTCTCGTAGCCGCTGGGTCCGATTCCGACGAACCCGCCGTACAGGTCGACGGCCGACGCCATTTCGAGTCTGCGGGGACAGCCGTTCTCATTGAGTTGTCGATACCGTCCCTCAGCCACCCACACCTCGGCCCCGCCGTAAATCTTCTCCGCGGCAGCAATGGCGCGATGAATCTGGGTGAACGCCGTGTCCCACGTGAGCCCGTCTTCAACGCCGGAGGTGTTCTCCAGATCGACCAGGAACACGGGCTTGTCGCCGTAGTCATCATCGGGATTCTTGGCGAGGTCGGCGCTGTCCTTTGCCAGCGGACATCCCAACAACCCCGCCGCGACCAGACATACCACACCCGTCGCAATCCACTTCGTTGCCCACATGTTCCTGCTCCTTACTATCCGAGCTGGCCCTGTTCGTGCCTCGTGTTACGGCTTTTCGTATGCGCCAATGTCGATGCCCGCGCCGCGTGGGCGTGGGACGTTGTTGATGTCGATATCCGGAGCGCCGGTGGCGGTGCCTGCGTCCACGCACGCGGACCCGGGCATGAGGCGGTAGTCGCCTGTGGCGGGTGCTACGAAGGCCGGGGAACCGGTCACGTTGCCCGTACCCGGACATCCGCCGGGCACCAGCGAGTAGGTCACCGTGCTCACGGTCTCGGCGTTGCCGGGGATGAGGCCGTCCGGCACCTTGATGAACCCGTTCAACCCTTCGTGGACGCCGTCCCAAAGAACGGTGTTCGTCAGCGTCAGGCCCCGGCCAGCGAAGAGAATGGCCGGACCTTCCGGCGCGGCGTTGTTGGCTACCGTGCAGTTCATCAGGTCCAACGGGCCCACACCGATGCAGATCGCGCCGCCTTGGTCCGTGGCCGTGTTGTGGTCGAGCACGCAGTTCACGAGCGACGTGCTCGCCCCGGCGTACGTGTTCATCACCGCACCACCCACGTCGCCCACGTTGCCCGAGAACCGGCACGCATCAAACGTCAACTCCGCGCCGTCCATGCTGCACACCCCGCCGCCGAAGGGGGCCACATTGCCCGAAAACCGACACGCGTCGAAGGTCAACTCCGCGCCGTCCATGCTGCATACCGCGCCGCCGAAGGGGGCCACATTATCGCGGAAGGTGCAGCCCGTGAAGACGGGGGCCGCGCCGTCGAACAGCAAGCCATCTTGCCGCACCCTGGAGAAGAATTCCCGTATGCTGGTCATCTCGGCGGCGTCGACGGCACCACCCGTCACATCGGCCATGTTGCCCTCGAACACGCAGTCCACGAAGGACGAGGCCCCAAGTGCTTGGTGCATTGCGCCGCCATGATCGGCACTGTTTCCGATGAACGTGCATCGCTTGAACTCTGCGCTGATATCAACGCATGCGACCGCACCTCCCACGGGCGACGAATTGTTGGCGAAGACGCAATCGATGAACGTGGGAAGGTCATCCGTAAACGCATGCCAACCGCCGGGTGGCACGCCGAAACAGGTGAGATCGCGAACGCCCGAGAGGTTCGTGCATTTCACCGCGCCGCCAGGCCCCTCGCATGCGTTGCCTTCGAACCGGCAGTTCTCGATGGTGGGCGCTCCGTAAACGCACCAAATGGCGCCTCCGCCCTCGGAGTTCCCGCGGCGGTTGCCGTTGCCCGAGAAGACGCAGTCGCGAATGGTCGGGGAGCACTCACTGACGCGAACGAAACTGCCTCCCGTGAGACCCTCGCTCGGCGCGGCAGACTCCCGCCGGAATGTGCATCGCTCGACCGTGAGGTCTGTTCGGAAGCAGCTTATTGCTTCTGATCGCATCCGCCACTGGAAGCCAAGGTCGTCTACGAAGGAGCAGTCGGAGATCGTGGCCGTTGACTCGGAGATGGACACGCCATACTTCATGTTGCGAAACGTGCAGTTCTCCACGGACACATCGGCCAGTCTGGCTTGAATTCCTGTGATCCGGTTGAGGGACGACAGTTCGGGAGTGTCCGTCATGGCAAACGCGCAGTTTCTGATGACGATCGACGTGCCAACGGCTACTACGCACCTGCCCGGACCGTAGCCTAAGAAAGGACTAAGAAAGCCTGCCACTGTGAAACCGTCGAGCACCGCGTCCGCTCCATCGATAACGACGAGCCGAAATCTACAGGGATGAAGAGTCACGTGCGCAGTGACGAACGTCTCATTCTCTTCCCAATCCCGCTGATCACGTTCTGTTTCGTACCCGTTTGGTCCGATTCCGACAAATCCGCCGTACATGTCGACGTCCGGGGCCATCTCAAGCACGAAGGGCTCATCCTCCTCATCCTTCTGAACGTAGTTCCCTTCCGCTACCCCCACCTCGGCGCCACCGTAGATCTTCTCCGCGGCAGCGATGGCGCGATGGATCTGGGTGAACGCCGTGTCCCATGCGAGACCGTCTTCGATGCCCGAGACGTTCTCCAGATCGACATAGAACACGGGCTTGTCGCCGTAGTCATCATCGGGATTCTTGCTCAGTTCAGCACTGTCCTTGACCAGTGGACATCCGAGCAACCCCGCCGCGACCAGACACACCACTCCCGTCAACAGGACATTGGATCGCCGCATGATCGGTACTCCTTGCTGAACGGGACGGACCACACCCAGTCCCGTCCGGATCATGACGCGCACCCCGATGCGGGTTCTGGGGACCCCAACCCGCTACTGCGCACCTTCCCACTCGACCGTGCCAAGAGTCTTCCTACCCTCAGCGTATCATAAGTGCAGTACGTTGACAACGTTAGAAAACGACTTTCTTGCATTTCAAAGTGCGAATACTGGACTTTTCCGGGAAGGTGGTGAAGAAAGGAGTCAAGGAAGGCAGTTCCGGTGGTGAGGGCCACCGGCGCTGGCGATCGGGATTGTGCTCTGGACAGGCAAGACCCCTCACCCTGCCCTCTCCC
>JAAEQP010001629.1 GCA_024231375.1 bacterium
TACCACGTCGGTGAGATTCTTCAAGAGCAAGGGCTTGTCGAGCACGAGTTGTTCTTCCGCCTGGCCATCCGGCTGGACAAGAAGGGCGGCTCCATTCGTCACGGAGACTACGATCTCCCGAAGGGCGCTTCGCCCACCGAGCTGCTCCATCTACTCTATGACGGGCCAAATGTCCGGCTACGCCCCGACCAGATACCAGACGACCAGAAACTGACCATTCCCGAAGGGTTGACGATTGCTCAAGTGGCGGAATTGACGGCCGATCCCGAGGCATTCGTGGCGATGGCATCCGACAAAGACCTGATAGCCCGAATGGGCATCGAGGCGAAGTCGTTGGAGGGGTTTCTGACGCCGGAGACCTACTTCTTTGACGAACCGCCCACGTCACGGGATGTGGTCGAGAGGATGTTGGAGCACTTTGAGCAGGAATATGCGGCAATATCGGAGACCCACGCCATGCCTGAGGGCATGGACACGCTCAAGCTGGTGACGGTGGCATCGCTGGTGGAGCGAGAGGCACGGCTGGACGAGGAGCGGGCGCTGGTGGCAGCCGTCATCTACAACCGGCTGGAGAAGGGCATGGCCCTCGACCTTGACGCCACGTTGCAGTATGCCTTGGGCAAATATGGGCAACGCATGCTCGAGGAGGACAAGGAAGTCGATTCGCCCTACAACACGTACCGGAACCGTGGCCTGCCGCCGGGACCCATCTGCAGTCCCGGCGTGGAGTCGCTACGGGCGGCCTTTGCCCCCGCTGATGAACCATACCTGTTCTTCGTGTCCAACGCCGACGGCAAGACGCATACCTTCAGCAAGACGTTGAGCGAGCACAACCGCGCGGTGGCGCGATACCGGCGCGAGATGCGCGACCAACGCCGCAGGCAGCGCCAGGAGGAACGGGAGGCATCGAGTGAGCAGTAGACCCGCGCGGCCGCCGATCCCGAAGAGCAAGGCACTGGTGGCCGTTGGCCATGCCGTGGACTACGAACTGCGGTGCGCGCGTGAATTCGGGCTGGGCGTGGAAGTGCAGCGGTTTGCGCATCCAGCGGTACTGGCAGGAGATTGGCGGGACGAATTGAGGCGCATGGCGCGGCGTGTCGCGCGGGTGAAGGGTCCCGTGGGCATGCACGGGCCGTTCATCGACACCGTACATTTCAGTCTCGACGGAGAGATTCAGGATGTGGCCCGGAAGCGCTACCTGGCAGCCTTCGATATGGCCGAAGAACTCGGTGCCTGCTACGTACTATTCCACAGTCAGTACAATCCCATCATCAAGATCAGGCCGTATCCCGACATCTACCATAACGGGAGCCTCGAATTCTGGCCCGACGTGCTTGAAAACGCTGCGCGGCGGGGACTCACCGTGTACCTTGAGAATATGTTCGACCCGACACCGGGACCTCTACGGCGGTTGGTCGATGCGCTGGACTGCCCGCAGTTGAAGCTCTGCCTGGACGTGTCTCACGCCCGCGTGTTCTCGGGTCTTGATGTGGCGGCGTGGGTCGATGGGTTCGGCGACGCCTTGGCACACGTCCATCTGAACGACACGACCGGGGATTACGACGACCACGTGGAACTGGGTAAGGGGTCGCTGGACTTGGTCGGCGACATCCGCCTCATCCGGAAGGCCGCGCCCAACGCGACCTTTACGCTCGAAACCGGGCAACACACCCGCGCGAGTCTGCGGTATCTGGGGTTCGCGCCACTGAAGCGGAAGCGACCGTCAGGTTGACGCTGGTCTCCTCGGCAGGCGCGTGAACAGCCGCAATGCATTGGCACGGCCGACGGCGTGCTTCTCGGCATCGCTCAGTGTGCTCAACGTGACACGGCCCGCCTCGTAGGCCAGGTCGAACATGGGGAAGTCAGACCCGAACAGGATGTTGTCCACACCGATCAGGTCGATCAGGGCACGCAACGCGCCACGATGGGCGGCCGATCCCGCCACATCGAGATAGATGTTCGACACATCGCGCGCCATGGCGAAGGTGGCCGCGCCTTCCTGCGATACGCCGTCCCATGCACAGGCATGGGCCAGGATGAACGAGGCGTTGGGGTATTGCGCGGGGACCGTGTCCCATCCGCCACCACCGTGGACCAGGACGGGCAATTTGTGAGCGTGCGCGTATTCGAGGGCCGGGACGTAGCCCGGATGATCGAGGTCAGCCGCGTGCAGGCCGCAGTGGAACTTGAACCCCACGAATCCCGACGTTTCCTCGAAACAGCGGCCAATCTCATCCTTGACCTCGTCGCCCCAGTGCGGGTTGACGGCGCAGTAGGCGAACAGCCGGTCGGGATACGCCGATACGATTTCCGCGGCCTGTGCATTGCCGGCCCGCATCTCGCCGTGGATGGCCGCGAAACTGCTGCCTACCATCATCTCGATGCCGCACCGGTCCATGGACGCAACGATGTCGCCGGGCCGTTTCACGGTCGAGATGGTGCGTTCCCACGACCCGTAGTGGGCGTGCATGTCGACGAGCGGCGTGTCGAAGGGCGCCGGAGTCTGAGCGTTCGGCAACGGCCCTTCGACGTCGAGTACGCGGCGGGCATTGCCCGACGACAACACCAACATGGCGGCTGAGTCGAGGTCGGCGCGGCGCAGCATTTCGACCGCGCACTCGCCCGCGCAAACGGGCATACCCGTGCCGAATACGAGTTGCCGCGATACTCCCGCTTCGCCCGCCAACCGGTACAGGTCGGGCACGCTGAAACAATGGGTTTCGATATGGAAATTCGACGCGGCCTCCGCTAGCGCGATGGCGTTGCGGGATTCGCCGACCGTGACGCCTTCCAGAACGACGGAGAGTCCCCGATGTCGGTTGCACAAGGTCTTGATGTCGTCCCACGGGGTCGTGCGTTCCGACCAATGGCGGCGGCCGAAGTCCACGATGAGGGGCAGACGCGCTTCCGCCAACGCCGACGCCAAAGGGTCAAGAGACCAGCCCGCCACGCTGTACAGACTGTGGCCCGGAGTGAGGCGCACCGCACGGACGTTGTGCTCCACGGCATCCCGAACCCATTGACTGGGACTGGGCAGGTCGCCCAGTGCCGACGGGGCCATGACCCAACACGCGTGGAGATTGGAATGTCCTTCAATCTGTTCCAGGAGCAGACGGTTGCCCAGTTCCACGTCCGCTTCGGCTGCGGCCCGGTGATACACCAACGCCTCGGCGATCCCGAGGCGATCCATCTCGGATAGCAGATCCTCGGCGCACGTGAACGCACCACCCGCGGGATGGGCCCCACGTCCAATCGCTACGTTGAAGTCGAACAGGCCAGGCATTCGGCAGACCTCCAAGTGCTGAACCGGGTCACGTTGGTGACGTAAGACTAGCGCACGGCGCGGGGATTGCGCAAAGGGCGGCCCGTCTTGGCATGTGGTGCATCGTTTTCGGCGTTCTCGGTTCCGGGGCGGAGCCAGGGTTGTAGAGGGCCGGAGACCACGCCACAACGCAGGATCTCACACACGCCAGGGCCGTGGTAGGGTCGGCCTCCGTGTCGACCGTCTTGTTGTGGCCGGTCGCGGTCTCTTGACCGCGCTCTGACCGCGCCACATCTTCCGACCGAAGGTCTCCATCCTTCTTCCCATCCCATCCTCCCCATCCTCTTCATCCATGCAAGAACCTCTTCGTCCAGCGCCGCAACTCCCCATTTCCAAACGCCCACTTGGACTCACTCCCCATTGTTTCTATACTGACTTGCGCCAAGGGGGTCCATACCGACGGAGGCAATCCTATGATGTACCGCTCAATCCTATTGCCGTTTCTCGTTTGCACGCTACTGATCGCCGCGCCTTCCCATGCCGCCGAAATCCGCGGCATTCCGTTGAAGCCTGATCCTCCCATCTCAATCGACGGCGACCTGGGCGAGTGGGCCGGGATGCCGAACGCGATGGCCGTGGACCAAGCGGAGCAGGTGGTGTGGGGGAGTGGTACGTGGACGTCGGTCGAGGACCTCAGCGGCACGGTGCGCCTGGCGTGGCGGCAGGAATACCTGTTCGTGGCGGCGCAAGTGACGGACGACGCGATGCGCCAGTCGGAACAGGGCGCGAACATGTGGAAGGGCGACCATCTGGAACTCTACGTGGATGCCGCGCCCGACCTGGAACCCACGCGCGACACCATCGGAGAAGGGCAGTTCCATCTGGGGTTCAGTCCCGGCAACTTCAAGAATACGGGCGATCCGCTGACCGATTGCGCACCGGAGGCCGTCTGTTTCTCACCCAAAGGCGTCGTGCCCACGGGCACCCTCGTCGCCGCGAAACGGATGGACGACGGCTGGGTCCTGGAGGCGGCGGTGCCTTGGTCCGTGTTTGGCATCGAGCCCGAGAAGGGGTTGTTCCTACGTGTGGAGATCGGTCTGTCCGACACGGACGGCGGTTCGGCGCAGCAAGAGACCTTGATGACGACGTCCGACGAGGCGTGGGCGCGGAAACGGTCACGGTACCCCATGGCGTCGCTCGCGGCCGCGGACGGCGTGGCTGCGGAGCACGCGGGAGGTGTGTCGGTATTCGACACGATCCAAGTGGCGCGGGGCGAATCCGTATCCCTCACCTTCACGAGCACGCCCGTTCCGGAAGGCCGTCTTGCCGTGTTGACCATGTGGGGCCGTCTGAACACGCCGAAGGTGGCGGGGCACACGCCCGCGTTGCGGCTTTGCCTGAACGGCGAATGGGTTTCGGGCGACCGGTTGATGAACAAGCCACTCCGCGTGAAGGCTCGAAGCGGTGTGGTCTACTCCATGTACGCCGGAGACCGGCTCACCACCTACTACACGCCCGACTTCAAGAGTCCGGACCTCAATCCAAACTACGGGCTCATCGGGGACGTGAAACCGTGCCTCTTCGAACTCGACGTGACCGACCTGGTCCGGGAAGGCGATAACGACCTCGTTGTCGCGAATGCGGCCGCTCCGAATGTGACGCGGGACCTGGTTGTCGCTGAGGGGCGGCTATCGTTTCGTCGGCCACCGCCTCCGGAGAAGGCGAAGGCAGGGCCACCCACGGGTCCATTGCCCGTCATCGAACCGCGTCGCGAACCCACGACAGCGTTCACGTTTGAGGAACTGCCCGATGCGCGGATCGTGGTGCGCGTGGGCGATGAATCGTTCACGGTCCAGAGCCGGTTCTCGTGTCCCGAACCCAAATGGGTTCACGGATCGTGCGATTGGTTCCGCCATGAACGGCGTATCGAGAAGACCGCCGAGGGGTTGGCCGTGCTCGACACGTTCACCAACCTGACCGACGACAATCTTGGTTTGATGCACCGGCATGAAGCGGATATGGACGACCGTCTGAAACGCCTGTGGTTGGCGGGTCTGGAGCAACCGGGAACCACAGGCAAAGTGGCCACGCCCGCCAACTCGACGAGTTACGGCGCCACGGACACGGTGGGCATCGGGCTGGTGGCCTGCGACGACGTGCTTCGGGGCCACGTGGCCAATTACTGCGTGTCGGGCATGGTCGGGGTCGCCGACAACGAACTTGTCCTGCCGCCGAAGCAAACCTACACGGCGGAATGGTACATCGTGCCCACGGAGAAGGCCGACTACTGGCGTTTCATCAATGCGGTCCGGCGGCGGCTTGATGTGAACTGGACGATTGATGGCGGGTTCGCGTTCCTGCGGTCGGGTCATCTGACGAAGGCCTGGAGCGATGAGCAATTGGCCAACTTCATCCGGTTCAAGGACCCGCTATGGGTCTGCTCGTCCATCCCGTCGGTAAACGGGCGTTACACCCATGGCACCATGTTCCAGCAGATTGACCACAGCATGTTCAGCGACGCCTTCACGCGCTGGCGCAGCTTCGAGCCGGACCGTCTCTACACGGTCTACTTTCATTGTTTCCTGGACGTGACCGACGAGGGTCCCGAACGGTTTGCCGATGCGCGCACCTTGCGACCGGACGGGACGCAGGCCGACTACGGAAAGGCTCATCAGCGCCTTTACTTTCCGACGGAATCGAATGCGTACGGCACGGAGGTTGCCAAGAACATCGACGTCATCTACGACACCATCGGCGCGGACGGGGTGTATTGGGACGAACACGAGTACAGCCGTGTGCCCTATCACTTCGGCAAGCCGTGGGACGGCTGGTCCGGCGACATCGACGCCAAGACCATGCAGGTAACGCGACTGAAGTCGTCCGTGAACCTGTTGTCGGAACCGTGGCGCGTTGCCTTGGCGAAGCGGATTCAAGAGCGGGGAACGTTGACCGGCAACGGCGCACCCTACACGCGCGCCATGATGGCGCAACGCTTTCCGTGCTTCATCGAAACCGGAAGCATCACCAACTGTGCACGGGGCCATCTCTACACGCCCATCGCCCTGGGGGACCATCCGCCCGAACGAAGCGAGGAAGACGCCTACGACACCATGATCGCCGCTTTGGATTACGGATGTGTGTACCATTGGTACAACGACATGCTGGTCATCCCCACGCACCGACACCTGACCAGCTACATGTTCCCCATCACGCCGGTTGAGTTGCACGAGGGGTACATCATCGGCGAGGAACGGATTGTCACACGCAGGAGCGGTCTGTACGGTTGGGGCGATGCCGCCGAACACGAGGTGCACGTGTTCAACGACGAAGGGCATGAGGTAGAAGAATTCCAAGCCTCTACCTTGGTCCAGGACGGGAAGACGTACACCGAACTGCGCATTGGGGAAGACTGGTCCGCCGCCATCGTGCGGTATGAGATCGCGGACAAGCGGTAGGAAAGACGATTCATGGAACCATGGACCTTTGTGTACGCAGCCGACATCCAAGTGGGATCGCCCAAGTCGTTTCGGTTTGCGCCGGCGTGGAACGAGAACTGGGCCACCGCCCGCAAGCAGATCCTGGACATCAACCCGGACCTGCTGCTTGTCGGTGGTGACCTCACCCGCGACGGAAGTTTGCCGGAGCATCGGTACGAACTGGTGGAAATCAAAGGGGATCTGGATGCCTTACCCTTTCCGTACCACGTCACGCCGGGCAATATGGATACGGGGAACAAGCACACCCGCATTCAGGGGGCGTTCGACAATCGCGATGACCAAGCGTTGAACATCACCTCGGACCAGATGGAGCAGTTCGGTGATGTGTTCGGCCCGGATTGCTGGACCTTCGTACACAAAGACGTTCGGTTCTCGAGCTTCTGCAGCATGCTGCCCGGCTCGGGGCTCCCCGAGGAGGAAGCGCTCTGGGCGTGGCTTGAGAAGCAGAAGGAACAGCCCCGCGCGCGGTATCACGTGTGGATGACGCACTACGCCATCTTCGTGGACGCGGCCGACGAATCCAACTTCGACATCACCAATCGGGACCACTACCACGACTGGTATTTTGGCATCGATGAGCCGTGGCGAGGCCAACTCATCGACGTGTTCAAGGCGACTGGTGCGACGCTCGTATTGAGCGGCCACATCCATTGCCGCCGTTCGAGGACCGTGGATGGTATTGAGTATTTGATCGGTCCCGCCACGTGTTTCCCTCAATGGGCCGGGCGCTGGCCGGACGGGGATGCTACGCTGGGCTTCATGCGCTACGACGTGGACGATAACGGCATGACGGGCACCTTCGTCCCGTTGGACCAGGTATCCACGAAGAAAGGATACGGTCCGGGCGGTCACCCGCTACCCGAAGCGCGCGATTATTCGATCGCGTGGGAGAAGTAGGCGCTAGGCCAATGCTTCGCGGCGGCGTCGGCCGACTTCGTGCAAGGTCATGACGTCGTCCGGGTAGACGGATCCGTCGCCGAGCGGGCCAATGTTGAGCAACAGATTGGCATTGCGTTCGCGGGCTTCGGCGATCATCTCCATGACCTCGGCCGCGTCGTGGTGTCTTCCGTCGGCTTCTTCGGTATACCCCCACATGCGCGGTTGCAGCGTGTTGCACACTTCCATGGGTTTGTGCTTGTTCTTCTCCCAGGCGCGCGCTGCCACGTCGCCGCCTCGGTCGAGGGCTTCGGCCTGGCGCTCGGGCGCGGCGAAATCTTCGTCGCCGTTCGCTCCTTGCTTGAAGGAGATGAGGCACTGGGGTTGCAGTGACCGGATGAGCGCGTACGTTTCCTCGATGGGGAACAGGTCGGGGCGCTCGTAATAGCCCATGATGGGGTCGAACCAGATGCCCGCGACCGGTCCGTATTGCGTGAGGAGTTCGCGCAGTTGGTTGTGGACGAAATCGATGTAGTGTTGGAAGTCTTCGTCCTTCTCCCAGAGATAGGCCGGTTCCGGTTCGTCATAGTCGGGGCGCGCACAGTCCCATCCCGCTTCGCGTGAGTGGAAGTAGGGATGCCGCCAGTCAGCGCCATACGAGTAATACAGGAACAGCCCCAAGTCGCGTTTGGCGCACGCCTCGGCCAGTTCCGCGACGAGATCGCGCTTGGCCGGCGAGTTCACGCTGTTGAAGTCGGTCTCTTTCGTGTCGAAGAGACAGAAGCTGTCGTGATGCCGGGTCGTGATGTTGATGTACTTCATGTCCGCGTCGACGGCGAGGTCGGCGATGAAACTCGCGTCAAACTCCGCCGCCGAGAACGTGTCTTTCAGTTTGGCGTACTCGGCAACGTGGATCTTGTCGCGCAGCATCACCCATTCGCCACGGCCCAACTGGCTGTAGAGACCGTAGTGAATGAACAGCCCGAACTGGGCGGCCTTGAACCATTCCGCCGACGCTTTTCTTGGGTCGTCCATGTACGCCTCCCGGTATTCGCGCAGGTGACTTGGAGCCTGCGCATGTGCGCCGAATTCCGCGTACGCACCCAGCGTTACTCCGCCGACGGTTCCAAGAAACGTCCGGCGGTTGAATGGCACAAGTTCCTGCGGCATGCGTCCTTTCCTCCCGGCTATCTCGGCGGGGCAAGCTCCACGCTACGCGGCGTCTCGTCATCGAGCCACACGCGGCCCTCGACGGACAGGCGTGATCCATTCAAGACCCACGCCCGATCAGGCTTCCCATCTCGGTGCCGTACACAGACACATTCTGCCTGTACGACAAGGGATTTGGTTTTCGTGTCCCCGTAGGTAACCGTGTATGTGTCCGCGCCCGCTGTAAGGTTCACGAGTCCGTCAGGCGTGGCGTCTACATGCCCGTCGCCTTCGAAGATGGCGACGCAGTACTCCGCGCCGTCATCTCGTATGGGCTTCGTGTACCGTAGCACGGGAACCGGCATGCCACAATCGTCGGGTTGGCAGCCTTCGGGCAGGACGGTCATCCAACGTTCTTCGGTTTGGGCCTCGGTGAGCGCATCCGGCCTGGCAGGGCAGACGCGGTACGCCGCGTTCCCAGCCAACGACGCGGTTCGGTCCGCGTTGACCCTCAGCGCCAGTGGTGTGTGGAGGTTCCAGACGGCCTGGTGGCCGCTGCCGCCTTGGATGGTGTCGTGTACGAGTATGGGTCCGTCCTTGATAACAAGGATGCTCCTGCGGCACACAGCGCCGAAGGCGTCACGATATCCTTCATGGCGTGCGCTCACATACCACGCCCCCGGCAGGTCGGCGAGGGTCTCCAGGATGCCTCCCGGCGCTCGGCTCTTCGCAAGGGTGTGGCTTGCGCCGTCGATGGTGACAATGTTGTGGGACCGTGACGAGTGGCAATAGGCGTAGGCCGGGTGCCGGTAGCTCAGCGGTGAACCGGGGTGGGTCGCTACGAGTTCGCCGTTCATCATCAGGCAGAACGACAGTGCCCCTGGATAGGCATGGCCGCTCTCGGGCCAGCCATATTGAAGCACGAGGTAGCGGCTCGATGCGCCCCAGCCCGTGCGCATGACGGCGAATCCCGACTCGGCCAGGTGCGCGCTCGCGCTACCGGACGACGGCGGAGTGGGGGAGTCAGTGGGTGGTTCGATGAGGCTGCAGAGCATGTAGTTCGCGAACGACACCGGCCGCTTCTGATTCGGCACCAATCCTCTGCGCCACCACTGGGAGGCTAGTCGCGTGAAATCCGGTCGGTCGAAGAAGCGCGCGCCCACGAGCAGGTGAATGGCCCAGTCCGTGGAGAAGGCGGCGGAATGGAGGGCGGGCGTGTGTCCTGACGGCATGATGAGTGCGCCTAGCCAGTCGTAGGCGCGTTCAAGGGCCGGCGTGCGCAGTGGCGACGGGCGTCCGTTGGCCTCGGACGTCAGCAGCACATAGCCCATGTCGCGCAGGCAGGTCTTGTGGTACTGGGTACACAATTCCTTGTGGCCGCCGTCGGCAAAGAAATCGCGTTCAAGATGCTCGATCATGCGCGTCTCGGCACACTGAGTCCACGTCTCCGCTCGTTTGAACTCGGGGAACACGATGCCCGCGACACCCAGTCCCACCACCGCGCCGACTTGCTGGTTGCCGGGCGCGTACTGCCGGTTCTGCGCGTACAGCCACTCGGCGGCGCCGAGCAGTTGCTTCATGATCTTGACATGGCTCTCGGGTGTCAGTGCCGGACTGGACGCCATGGAGTAGTAGTTGTCGGCAAGGATTCGCAGGCGGATGCCGGGATAGTAGGCACGGTAGATGGGCTCGATATCGATTCCGCCTTTGAACGCGCTGATGGCCTCCTGGTTGTCGTACCACGAATCGAAAACCCATGCGAACGTTTGGGCGTACTTCTCGTCGCCTGTCAGCAGGTAAGCGCGGCCCAGCGGGTTCATGAACCACTGCGACCCGATGACCGACACATAGTTGGTGTCTTTGGTCGGATTGTGGAGCCAGTTGATTGTTCTATCCGTCACGGGGAGGACGAACGGTGGATGACCAATCTCGCCGCGCGCGACCTTGTCGGCCGCCTGCATGATCGGCGGAATCACCTGAGGGAACCTGCGTCGCATGACGTCCGGCCATTGGTCGCGGTCGAAGTGCGGCGTGGGACGCGTCCGTGTTCGGAAGTAGTCGGCCCAAGCGCGCGCGGCAGCGTTGTGGTCCTTCTGCTCGACGGCTAGCGCTACATCCTCCAGCCCGGCGCGAGACAGGTCTAGCGCTGCGAACAGTTCCTCATCGGTGATCGTGGCTGGATGGGATGCCGCGTCACTGGCCGAGACACCCATACAGAAGAGAATCCCGGTGAAGAGTGTGAACATGGGTCTTCCCCCAGGCCCGGCCTAGCGTCGTGAGCCGCTGTGCGGCGCGGGCACATAGCGCGAACATGCTACTCCCTCTCGAACAGGTCCTGAATGCGATCCTGTTGCGCACTCACCGCACCCATCATTCCCCACTCGCCGCACAGGCCGAAGAACTCGTCGGCGATTGGCCGTAGCCTTTCCGCGGTGGCTGCGTCAGGTTTCTTGCCCTCCTTCAACGACCAAACCGGTTCAAGCGCGGCGCGGTAGGCGCAGAGAGAGGCCTTCCGTACGCGCGCCTTGATGGCGTCGTTGTCGGCGAGGGCGAGAGCTTCCTCGAAGGCCTTGAGCCCTTCATTCGCAAGAGATTCGGGGAACCTGGGCACCTTCGCGTCGCCGATGTAGTGGAAGTCCGTTCCGGCAAAGTGCGCATGCACGCCGTCGATGTAGCGTCGGATGGGAGGGGCGGCGTTTCCGTAGTGCAGGGACAAGAATTCGTCGATGAGAGCGTCCGTGTCGCGGGTCGGGTCCCACAGCAGGTTGCTGATGAGATAGCCGCGAAGATCGGACATCTCCAGTGCGGTGTCCTTGTTCGTCGCGCACTGCCAAAAGATGCCCTTCACGCCCGCGTCCAGCATGGCTTCGATGTTGGGTTTGATGGCGTGAAGGTTCGGATACGGCGCGAGAGGGTCAAAGAAGTTCACGCCATACGTCCATACGTACAGCTTGTCGCAGATGGCGTGCCAGCCCTTCATGTCCGCCAGCAGTTTTCGGTTAATGGGGCAATCCGGGTCCGAGAATGAATGGAGATGACAGGCGTCGTAGAGGCACATCCAGATCTGTACGTTCTCTCGAGGCTTGATCGTCTTCGGCGGTTTGCGCGAGTAATGGTAGGCCTGGGTGCCCACTTCGACATTCGGATACACCTCGGCCACGTTGTCGGCCACCTTGTTCACGAATTCCAGAAGCGACCCCATACGTGTGCCTTCGCGGTCGTTCACGGCCGCGCATTGCGGGCACTGGCAGTAACACCATGCCGTGTCGTTCTGGGCCACGGCCACGTTCCGCCTTCCGCGAGAGAGGGCGCCGGCAGTGTCAACCAGAGCAGCCTCCGTGATGATGTCGAGCACATCCGGCGCGGCGTAGCAGGGATTGTTCCCCTGCAAGTGGCCGCCCGGGTCGATCATGCGCTTGCCGTCGAACAGGCAGAAATACTCGGGGTGATCGTCGCGGTATTCCGCTGCGGGTAGATGGCGGTAGAAGGTGTGGTTGACGACGAAGAACTCGGACTGCCCTCCGAGATCATCGTCTTCACAGAAACCGTTGTTGCGCATGCGCACACCGTAGGCCGGGTTCAGCCATTGGCTCGCGTAGCCTGGGTATCGGAAGCCGCCGAAGGGAGGGCGGTAGAAACGGTCGACGGGTCCCACGACGCGTTTGGCCCCAAGAGCGGGCACATGCGTGTGGTCCGGCGTGAGAAAGCGTACACCGCAGTAGTCTTCAAGAAAGGTGTAAACGCCGTAAAGCGTGCCGCGCGGCCTGCCGCCTGCGATGGCGATGTTACCGTCGCGGACCACAATGCGCAGATCATCAGCTTCGAACTCTCCTACCGAGAACCCCACGCCGGTGGCTCGCATGGGCAGGCTTTCGCCAATGAACACGTGCCGGTCGGGACGATCAATCTCCCGGACAATGGGCAGTTCGTTTCCACTGGCCTCCTTGAAGAGGGCCTGGAATTCCTCTGCCGCGTAGACCTCCACGGGAATGGCATCGTTCGCGACGACAATGTCCCAGTTCCCCAACTCGGCCAAGTCGACGCCTTTTCCAGGAGGGGATTCGCCCGCCCAGACGATGCCCGGGAAGAGCAAACACACGCACACACCGGCAGATACCATCAGTCGCATTGCTACATCACCTCCCACGGGTCGTGAGACTAAACGCCCGGTTCGATACGAATCTCTACCCACACGACCTCCTGCGGATCGCCGGGCTCGGTGAGCATCACCTCGACCAGGTTGTGGCCTCGGTTCATGTGTTGCACGTCAACCGCATAAAGCAGTTCCCGTTTGACCTTGAACTCCTGCCAGACACACAGTTCGCCGCGCGGGAGGCCTTCGGCCTCCGTTTCTTCACAGAAATGGCCATTGATGCGCGCCTTGAACGTCGCGCTGTCTACGCCCGGCTTGTCGGCCAAGCCCACCCGTATCACGGCACGCCCCGACGTCGGCGCCGGGCCGGTGTGAATCCGGAACTTGGCGGGACGAGTGCCTTCGAGTTCCGCTGGCAGAAGACAGGCTACCGGTACGCCTGGCGGCACCGCGTCGTCGTAGGTCACGATGTGACGGCGCGGTTTGGCAAGGATGACATCCAGTTGCGCGCCGTCGTTGAGGAATTCCAGGAATTCGTCGGGCGTCCAGACGGGCTCCGGGGCGGGGGTTGGGAGAAAGAAGTTGAACAGATAGACGTGGTCCGCTCCCTGGTCGATGAGGGACGCCACTTGGCCGCGTGATGATTCGAGGTCATTGTACGTCGGCCCGGCGTGAACGAATCGGTTGTGGACGCGCACTTCGATACCGGGCGCAAGGGCCACGTGTTCCGTAGCCGGTCCCAGCAACTCGCGCCAAAGCTCGATGGGCATGTCCGTGTTGGTGGTGAACCAGAAGGGTGTCGGTACGAGAATGTCAATCAATCCCCGCTTGGCCCACGTGATTCCGTCGAGCCCAAGCCCCAGCGCATGCTGCGGGTCGGAGGGCACACGCGCGCTGATCTTCACGGGGTGGCCGCGGCGTTTGGCCCATTCCTCCGTCACCCGCCGGATCTCGGCCATGTACTCCGTGAGGATGACCGCGCCTTCCCGTTCGTGCCCCGGGGCGAAATGGCCCCAGAACCGCATCCAATCCAGGTCGATGCCGTCCACGTCGTAGCGTTCCAGCAACTCCCGAATCATGAGCATGTGATAATCGCGAACTTCCGGATGCGCGAAATCGAAGGCCCGTTCCGCGCAACGGTCCGCCGTGAAATGGGCGTCGTCGATCGAGCTTGGTATGCGCCAGTATTCTGGATGTTTCTGCCAGAACGTGCTGTTGTGCGGGTGGTCCAGGATATGCACCGTGTGCAGATCGTTCATCCGCATGGTGATCCACGGCGAAATTCCCTTCTCCCGGCACCGGTCGACCCATACCGCGATGGGATCGAGGCCTTGCTCCTCAAGACGCACCATCGCGCGGTCTATCTTCCGGTTGGCTTCCCGGAGTTCTTCGGGCAAGTCGTCCTCGTCCGAATCCATGTACGAATCCCAGACTTTGCTCCGGTAGATGGTCCGCTGGGAACCCGCGTTGATCAGGAGTTGACCTACCTGGGTCCCCTCGAAATCGTCAATAACGGATTGGAGTCCTTCGAGTGTCATGTCCTCCATGCCGTGACTCACGAAGTAATTAGTGCAATCGTTGTTGAGGATGAGTTTCGGCCCAGCCGCATGCGTGTTCATTGCTTGCTGCAACTCCTCGTTATTCGCTCGGCCATCGGTGTGGTCGGCTTCTTCGTTTGCAGTCTCGTTTGCGGTAGCCCACGACGCAACGAGCGCCATTGCTATCGCCACCCCCATGCGCATGCGCACTCTTGTCCGGTATTCGACTCCAGCGTGAATCATCTGCCCCTCCTTGCTGGCACGCGCCCACCTTCCGCCGTGCAGCCGTGACAGTGTACGGAAGATGCCGCGTCAATTCACCTTCCAAGATTCGCTATCGGTTGGGTGCGTGCCGTGGCCTACTCCACGACAAGTGTGCCACCCACAAGCTGCCGCCTGAGGGTGGCGCGCCTGAGAAGACCGCGTGAACCCCACGGCTGACTATGCGCGCTTGCTCTGAATTCCTCAGGAATCCCCAGATTGCATCCAGGTGCATTCACCACCACAAGAAGCGTCCCGAAGCAACCAGACTCAGCGAGTCGGTTGTGATCTGTATGGGTCATGAGGCCGGTCTGGACCGTCTTCCGCCCTCTCCCGACGGGAGAGGGGTGGGGTGAGGGGTCTTCAATCCCCCTGCATTGTGTCCGATTCCGAAACTGGGGAGCACGGAGCCTGAAATCCGTCCATGTAGCCTCGGCTCTGACCGTTCGGTATACTACGCCATCGACGCTCCGTCCCTCTTCATCCTAATGCTCATGCCACCAACCGGGAGAATGTGGTGATTCCGCTGATTGTGGCCGCAATCGTGATGTTCGCGGCCGGATTGACCCAAGGCTGTGCCGGGTTCGGCATGGCCCTGGTGGCAGCGCCGTTCCTCATGATGGTGCTGCCGTCGGCCGTGGCCGTGCCCGCAGTGGTCACCGCCAGTATGGTGAATACCTTCGTGGTCGCCATCGAATCGCGTCGACACATCTCCGCGAAGATTATCGCACCCCTGTTCGTGGGCGGTTTCATGGGCGCGCAACTGGGGGTCCATGCGCTTCAGATGATCGACGACGTGCCGCTGAAAGTGGGCGTGGGCGCGTTCATCGTGTTCGCGTCGTGCGCGTTGCTGTCCGGTCTCCGGGTACCCCTGGGCGACGGGCCGTGGGTGAAGATTCCCGTGGGCGTGGTAGGCGGATTCTGCGGGGGCAGCACGTCCATGGGCGGACCGCCCGTCGTGCTGTTCCTGGCCAACCAGCGGACCCCAAAAGACATCTTCCGCGCCAACCTCGTTTGCTACTTCTTCCTGGTCAACTGCGTCAGCGTCGCCACCTACTCCATTCGGGGCATGTTCACCATCGACGTGGCCAAGGTTGTGGCCGCCAGCATGGTGACCATGCTCCTGGGCACGTATGTTGGGGTGAAACTGGCGAAGCACGTCCCCGAAAAGCGATTCCGCCAGGTGGTCATGAGCCTCGTCGGCGTGACAGGCCTCATCCTGTTCGCCACAAATCTGCGTACCCTCTTACAGGCCCATTGACGAGTTCCTCGTGTCCCCCTATACTCCTGCACACGCGCTAAGCTGGTACGCCAACAAGGAATACCCTTCATGGAGATGCCTCCCGAGCTTCCCACAGCCATCGAACCGGAAACGGAACCCGTCCGCGAACGGTGGTACCCGTTCCGCGGCAAGCCATTTCCGACGTATGGCGAAGCGGTGGCGATGACGGCCGGCATGGGGTGCCTTCAAGTGGGCATTGGCATCGTGATCGGCGTCTGTCTCGCCGTGTTCTACCTTCTGCGTGGGAGGGAAGGGTTTGAGTTGGACGCTCCCGCCATGGTGATCATCGGAGTCGTTTCCCAGCTTGCGATAGTGCCCATCATCGGGTGGGGGGTCTGGCGCAAACGACACCCTATCGGGGAGGCGCTCTGCGCGTACTGGGCGCCGGCGGGAGCCTTGCTCGGAACAGTCGTGCTTTCGATGGGGCTGAACATCTGCCTGAGCGAGCTGGACAATCTCGTCCGCGCGACCTGGCCACTCCTGAATTTTATCGAAGAGTTCTTGGCTGCGACGCCCGAGGCGCCCGTCGGCATGTTCATCGTCATCTGCGTAATGGCGCCGCTGCTCGAAGAGGCCCTGTTTCGTGGGTTGATTCTCGACGGTCTACTCAAACGGTCAACGCCCCGCAAGGCCATCATCGTGAGCGCACTCCTGTTCAGTATTGCCCACTTGAATCCCGCGCAGATCCCCTTTGCCTTCCTCATGGGCATCATCCTCGGGTGGCTGTTCTTCAGAACGCGTTCCCTGTGGACCGTGGTGCTGGCTCACTTCACCCTCAACAGCATGGCCATCGTCTTGCCGCTGGTCCTCACCACGGAGATTCCCGGCTACAACGCAGGTCCCGAAGCCGGTGTATTCCATCCCCTGTGGCTCGATCTGCTCGGCCTCGGACTGTTCGTCACCGGGATGCTCATCTTCGCCGCTGCCACACCGTCGCGGGCGGAGGCATTTGCCGAGCGCGAGCCCGATGAGGAGACTGGCCGCGCGATCTCGTGAAGCATGCGCGGGAGCTTCGAATTCCTGTCCCCAACACCCACCCACTACGTCATCCCGAGCGAAGTCGAGGGATCTCTTGTGGGTAGGCACTTGCCGTCGTGCGATTGCCCCTGCCTGGGTTCGGCATAGCCCACCAGAGATGGTGCGTATGCTCGTCGGGCCCTTGGCCCGCCTTGACACACCCTACGGGACGCTCCGGCCTCATGTCGGGCATCTGCCGTGATAGGAGATTCCTCGACTTCGCTCGGAATGACACGACGGGGAGCGCCTGGAGCTGGTCCGGCGTCCCTGAAGGGGACGAGCATAACAGCCCAGGGCCGAGCGTAGCGAAAGCCCTGGGTTGACGGCCGCCTTAATGGACGGCCCTGAAGGGGCCTCGCATATCCGTCAGAGAATAGGGTGAGGCGGACACCGTTCCCAGGTTTGTAGTGCGCCCTTTAGGGCGTTCCGGATTACGCACGGGCAAGTCA
>JAAEQP010001630.1 GCA_024231375.1 bacterium
CGCCACCGGTGATTGGGAGACGCGGGCCCTCCATAAGACGCTCGATAGAGAAGGGTCCTACACCCTGAAAAATGACCACGCCGTGGCGTTCGGCGCCGCCTATGAGAAGAACCGCGACGCGCATGTCCCGGTCACGACCAACATCCAGAGCACCGTGCTGAACCGTCGCCTCGTCGCCATCGACATTGAGGGCAAACTCCATGCGGGCGGCAGTTACAGCTCCGGCGGCAACGTCTTGCACAGCAGCACCTATGCGTTTGACGTCCCGCTGAGTCGCATCACGGAATTCCGCTTCGAGACCCGACCCTACATCTGGGTCGAGTTCCGCAACGTCTCGCTGCGCCCCGGGCAGGACGCCGGCCTTCAGATCCATCTCGCCGCCACCTACGACCCGGTCGCTGGCGGAGGCACCGCTGTTGCACCCTCTCGCCCAGAGGCTCCCGCACAAGAACCTGATCCGACGCTCTCGCAACGAGTGGAATCGGGCAAGATCCTCAGCGAACTCGGCAAGTCTCTGGCCATCTACGCCAACGACCATGATGGCACGTACCCGAGAGCCCTGGCGGACGTGGAGTTCCAGCGTCTGGAGATCGAGCAGATGCGCTGGCTGCGGGCGAACGTCGCCTATCTCGGCCGAGGCAAGACCGTTGATGATGCGCCCGACCTCATCCTGGCCTACGACAAGGCCCTGCTGACCGACGGCGACGGCACGAATGTGCTCTACAACAGCTACCGAGTCGCCTTCAAGACCCCGGCGGACCTGGCAGCACTGGGCCTTCCACCACGAAACCACGTCGAACTACCCAACGGCGTGACGGTCGAGCTTCTGGCGTATTCCTGGCTGTCACCCGCAGGTGGGCTCATCTGGTACGACCCCGAGGGCCAGGAAACCACCATCCCTGGCGTGTATGAGGCCGACGTCGAAGGATTGGGAACGGTGCTGGCCTTTCGTATCGAGCCGCCCGAAGCGCACGTGGTCGCGGAAGTATTCCGCGGCCCTGACGCGCAGGACATTGAGAAGCCGTGGCGACTGCCCGAGAGCAACCTCTGGCTCCTGCCCCTGGGGGAAGAACGTCGCTTTGCCAATTTGAGACTCGTCA
>JAAEQP010001631.1 GCA_024231375.1 bacterium
CCTTCGCGAGTTCGCCACCGTTGTGCCACATGTACTGGCCTTCGGGATAGCCCGCAAGCGTCGTCCAGCTGAACTCAGCAAACGTGTACGCGTTCGGGTACCAGGCGTCGTTGTGGTAGAACACCAGACAGCGACCGGCGTCCGGACTGTCCGGCGTGATGCGCCATGCAAACACCCACTCCGTGCCCGTGACGAAGAAACTGTACACACCGAAGCCGTTCACGTCGCCGGGACGGAAGTAGTGCACGTGGTCGCCGTCGACGTGGGTGAACGCGCCATCGTGAACCTCGAAGTACCCGCCGCCACGCGGGTCGCCAGTCCACGTGTACTCCGGCGGGAATGTGCCGTCGGGATAGTCGAAGGTATCGAGGAAGTCCGCGGCCACGGCTGACCCGAAAGCCAGCGCCAACACGACAACGATTAGCAGACACCTCATGCTGCACCTCCCCTTCTCACTACTGGCCCACTATTGGGCCCGTTCGCCTAACGAAACGCGTTTCAGTTGCGCCAGGCGGTGGCGCGAGCCGTGCCGGCCGAAGGCGAATGCACGGCGCGTGACACTGCCGGCCGCGACGCCCTCTCTTCATCTCAACTCGCAAGCTGCCAC
>JAAEQP010001632.1 GCA_024231375.1 bacterium
CCGTCGCTGCTGCCGAAGGTGACCTCGCAGTCGGGGAAGACGCCCTTGACGTGTTCGGCGACCGTTCGTATCTGGAAGTTGTGGTCATTCGAGCCGACATTGAACGCTTCATTGTGGACGGCTTCGCGCGGCGCCTCGAGCGCACACGCGAATGCCTTCGATATGTCCATGATGTGCACGAGAGGACGCCAGGGGGTGCCGTCGCTCGTCATGCGAATTGCCTTTGCCGTCCAGGCCCAGCCCGTGAGATTGTTCACCACGAGGTCGAAGCGCAGCCTGGGAGAGAGGCCGTAGGCGGTCGCGTTTCGAAGGAACGTGGGCGAGAAGTCGTCGTCCGCCAGTTCCCGCAGTGCTGCTTCCACGTCCACTTTCGATTGGGCGTACGCGGTCTGGGGGTGGAAGTCCGATTCTTCCGTGAGGCCAAGGCCCTTCCCTTCCCCGTACATGCTACACGAGGAGGAGAAGAGGACGCGTTGGACGCCCGCCTCTTTCGCCAGCTCGGCGAGTCGAATCGACGCGGCGGTATTGATCTCATGGGTCAACGAGGAGTCGAGGTTCCCCAAGGGGTCGTTCGACAGCGCCGCGAGATGGGCCACGGCGTCAAATTCCTTCAAGTCTTCCGGTGTCACCTGCCGCATGTCGCGTGCAAGGAGGGGGATGGCGGTGGGAGAACAGTGAA
>JAAEQP010001633.1 GCA_024231375.1 bacterium
CGTGGCTGGTCTCGGGTCCGTACCAGCCGGCGTCGAACTCAACGTACTGGAGTCCGCGCCGCGCCGCGAACTCGACGCAGGCCATGGCCCCGGTGGTGGTCAAGGAAAGGTCGCGGATGACCTTGCCGGGCTTGATCCAGGACGGGTCCGTGATCGCGCACGGGTCGTTGAGGTTCTCGATCAGGTGATTATTCTCAAGCAACCGCCCGGGACTATCAGCCACCATCACCACCCGCCACGGCGTCCGATACGGCGACCGCGACCGGACCCTGCCGTCAAGGTCAGCCTCCAAAGCATGCGCCACGCCCCGCGACGGTCGCAGCTTCATCCGCGCGTAGTCAACCAACCGCGCCTCCGTCACCGCGACCCAGGCATGCTCGTCAACCTCCACCGTCAGCGGTCGCTCGCAACCGGGCCGGACCTTGCTGAGCCTGGTCGGCTTGTAAACCCCTTGGGCCGTGTAGACCGGATAGCAAAGGTGATCGCCGCCAAAACGGAATTGGGTCAGTTCCTTGGTGATGGTGAACTTGGCCAGGTCAGGCTGCTCGGGAAAAACGTAGCACACCGACGCGCCCTCATTGTAAGCGCGAAAGACGACCTCAAATCGATGGGAGTGATGGTCGACCAGCTCGAGCGTGAACTCGCAAAAATGATCGCGCAGGCGCGAGCGCTCGCCGAGCACGGGCGTCCAGCTGGAGTCGTGGTCGCGCCTGCGGGCGCCGGTGACGTGGAAGTCCAAAACTCGGACGCCGTGGTTGACCACCAGGCCCAGGCGCGACGGCGCCAGGATCACGCGGCCGTTCCACTCCACTGACCAGGCCAGCCCGTCGTCGATCGTAACGCCGATCGTGAGGAGGCCGTCAGGCGATTCAAGCTCGTGGACTTGTCCACGGGCCGCGAACGGGAGCAGGCAGGCGCCGGCGAGTCCGGTGGCGATGAAGGTTCGTCTGGTTTCGTTAGTTGGCATTATTAATCCCTGGTCGCGCGGCGCGCTGCTCTGAAAATACAAATTCCCCGAGCGTGGGTACCCCACATAGCTTGC
>JAAEQP010001634.1 GCA_024231375.1 bacterium
GCGTCGCGTTCGTTTCTACCGTCCGGCCCTGGGCGAGCAGGGCCAGGGCGGCTTGCGCCTGTACATTGACGTAGCCCATCATCTGCCCCAGGCCGTCGTGCAACTCGCGTCCAATGCGTTCTCGTTCCTCCATCGCGCTCAACTCGTGCTGCTGCTGCCGGACTTGCTCCTCGGCCCGTCTTTGTTCGGTGATGTCACGCGCGACCACCGAGCGACCACTGAGGCGTCCCTTCCGGTCGTACAAGGGCGAAATACGTATGTCCAGGTAGTGGGGCGCGTCTTTTCCGTCCAGGCGGATCTCGGCCTGGGCATCTGGCGCGTCGCGGTAGCGTGCGACCAGGTCGGGCCACGCCGCGAGAGCCTCTTCCACGGGTTGGCCGGTGAGTGGCGCGGCAGACCCGATGAAGCGTCGCGCCGTGGGGTTGACGTCTACGATGCGGTTCTGCGCGTCCAGCACGATGAGACCATCTCTCATACTCTCTACAACTTTATCGTGGGCCACGGGCGCTAGATCGAGAAATTGGTAGTGAA
>JAAEQP010001635.1 GCA_024231375.1 bacterium
CGAGCCTTCTTCGCGACTTCGCTTCAACGCACGACGTGCGCTTTCTCGCGTACGGCATTCATCCGGTCAGCCCCCCGTGCGCGAAGCTCTTGATGAAGAAGGAGCGGAGCAGCTTCTGGGATACCGTGTTTCCGTCCAATCACGTGATCCCCCCCGACGAAGGCGACGACGTACACCTGTTCACCGTCAACGCGGCCAGTCACGTGCACGTCAGCCTTCCCGAGGAGGAAGCCATCAAGGCCGTCAACGTGCTGAACGGGTTCGCGGGCGCCCAGATCGCCCTTATGGCGAACTCGTCTGTATGGCGTGGCCGCGTGGACGAAGACCACCGTTGCGTCGCGGAGCGGTTCTGGGACTGGTGGCGCCCTGCGCAGGGGCGTATCGGAGTCCCGGAGACCCCGTTCGCGGGCGTTTCGCATTACGTGCAGAGCGTGGCCCAACTCAAGCCGGTGTATGTCAAGCGAGACGGCAAACCGGTGATCCTTAGGGACTATGACTCGTTTGCAGAGTACTACGCGGACCCGAGTCCGGAAGGCCGGGACCTGAGCGGCGCATGTGTCCCGCTGGTACCGAGTCCGAAGGACATTGAGACACACAACTCATGCTATTGGTACAACGCGCGGATCTCGCGCTACTACACGGTGGAGAACCGGGTGTGCGACCAGCAGCCGCCGGATGCCC
>JAAEQP010001636.1 GCA_024231375.1 bacterium
CGTGCGAAATCCGATCCGCCTCCGACCGGGCTTCCGTGGGTTGAGTGCGCGTCGGCGGAGGCGTCGGGAAGGACGCAGGCTGACGCGACCGGGTGGTGGCGGGTCTGGGTGGAGTGCCTTTCGGAAGCGCGCGTTCACCCAGAGCGAGCCAACGCTTGATGGTGCTCTCCAATTCACGCACGTTGCCGGGCCATTCGTGCTCGGTAAGCGAGGCGATGTCTTCACCGGACAACTCGAACGCCTGGGACGCCGAGAACTGGCCGTGCTTCCTGATGAAATGGCGCACGAGGAGGGGAATGTCCTCCTTCCGCGCCGCCAAGGCCGGCACCCAGACGCACACCTCGTTCAACCGGAAGTACAGATCGTCGCGGAACAGACTCTGCCGGGTTCGCTCCTCGATGTCGGCATTGGTGGCCGCGATGATCTGGACGTCCACCTCGATATGGCGCCGTCCTCCGAGCTTGGTGAATTCCTTGTGCTCGATGACCTGGAGGAGTTTCGCCTGGAGGTTGGGGTGCATGTCGCCGATTTCGTCCAGGAAGATCATACCCCGATTGGCGAGTTCGAACCGGCCCGGTTTGCTGGACACCGCTCCGGTGAATGCGCCTTTCTCGTAACCGAAAAGCTCGCTTTCCAGAAGCTGTTCGGGAAGGGCGGTGCAGTTCACCTTCACGAAGGGTTTGTCGTTCCGCCGGGAGAGGCGATGGAGTTCGCGGGCCACGATGTCCTTGCCCGTTCCGCTCTCGCCGCGGATCAGGCAGTTCAAATCGGTCCTGGCGACCTGACGAATCACTTCGCGCAGTTCCTGCATGGACGGACTGACGCCGATCAACAGCGACGACTCCGGCTCGTCCGCCGAAGGGGTGCCGGGGCTTCGCGCAATCCTCCGCTCCGGGGCCTTCGCAAGGACACGGGCCAAGGATGTGCGAATGTCGGCAAGACTGAACGGCTTGGGGATGAAGTCGTCCGCGCCCCGCCGCATGCATTCGATCACCGTTTGCGGATCGGTCTCAATCGACACGCAGATGATACGGGGCGCACCGGGGGTCTCGGCCAGGGTCGCCACCACATCCTGGGTGAGGCCGGCTTCGGGAAGCAGTTCCATGACCAAGGCGTCGACAGCCTGCTCGTAGGCGGCATTGAGCACTTCGCCAACCGTGCTCGCCGTCCGCACGACATACCCCGACCGCTGCAATCCCTTCTCCAGGGCCCATCGAACGCCTGGATCCGTGTCCATCACCAGCACTGTTTGGGCGGCGTCCTCGAAGCGTCCGTCATCCTGAGACGGCACGGGGTTGTCATGTTCGGATCCGGCGGTCATCGTCCTATCCCCGTGCGCATCTTGGACGTAATGGTTGTCGCGTTGCGGGGCAGCAGCACACGGAGGGACATGAGGCCGTCCGCTCCCTCTTCTACGTTGAGCGTGCCTCCGCAGCTGTGAACCGCCCGCTCAACCAGTTGGAGGCCCGGATGACTCCCGTGGTCCCGCGCGTTGGTCAGGGTTACCGCCCCACCGGGGACCGCCAGAGAGTCCGAGGGGCTTCCCTTGTGGCGGACCTCGAAGGCGCAGTAGTCGTTGCCCACCTCGCGCAGACTCAGAGCGATGGTGCCCCCCATGTCCACGGCGCGGAGCGATCCGAGAAGCAGATCAAGAAAGGTCCGGGCCAAGACGGCGCCATTCAGGAGCACACACTCGCATTCGGACTGGAAGTCGCGCTCGATAAGAACGCTCCGGTTCCTGATCGCCACGGCCAGCATTTGCAGAGCCTGCTCGACATACTCCACGAGGCGCACCGTCTCCACGGAATCCTCGCGGAAGAGCGTCAGTTTCTGGAATTCCTGCATCTGCCGGCGCAGACGCTCGACATTCTCGGTCACCACCTCCATGCCTTCGGCTACTTCGGGGGAGACCGCGAACTCCGTGACCAGATCGGCCGACGTGCGAATGGCGGTCAGCGGCTGAATGAAATTGCGGGCCAACTCCACCGCAATGTTGCCGAGACTGACGTTGTGCGCCACGTGCAACAGGAGCTTGCCCTGCTCCCACTCGAAGGCAAGGAAATAGGCGCACATCTCAAGGAATTCGTGCAGTGCCGATTCGTCCCCTTCGGCGGGTTCCATATAGAATCCTACCGTGCACGTCGCGCGATCCTGGAAACTCTGCGTGGAAATGTAAGCGTTGAAGGCAGTCGTGTCGACGCCCAAGCTCCGGTCCAGCCAGTTCGTCAGCACTTGCTCGGGCTCCACTTCGGCAACCAGCGGATCGTAGGACCCCGCGTTGAAAGCGCTGTCGGAGGTGAGAAACGCGGGTTCATCGTCGCCCTTCCGCACCACCGCCGCCAGCTTCTGCCGCCCTACGTCGCACAGCACCAGAGCCCGAAGCGGCGTCTGCCGGTGGAGATTCTCGAAGGCCCGGTGAAGTAGCTCTTCCTCCGTCAGGTAGCCGCTCGACAGGCGCGTCAGGTCGAGCAGTGCGCGCAGTCGCGCGTTGCTTCGCTCGCACGCCCCAGCGTATTGGCGGATGTCGGCCGTGGCTTCGTCCACCCGTGCCCGGAGCAACTCCCGTTCCTCGAGAAGCAAATCCAGCAGATCGGCCCGTTCCCGGCAGACCGCATGGTGTTGCATGGCGCGAGCCAGCGCCGCCCTGAGTGTTGTGGAGTCCGCGGGCTTCGTGAGATAGTCGAACGCGCCGGCCCGCAGGGTGTCGATGACACTGCCCGCCGAGGCGTCTCCCGTAAGCACAACCGCCACCACCTCCGGATCGACCGCGGCGAATTCCTTGATCAGTGAGTGACCGCTACCGTCCGGGAGACCCAGGTCGACTAGGACGCACGCGTATTTCCCGCGCTCGAAGCACTCCCGCCCTTCGGCGCATGAACCGGCTATGTCGGAAGGATAACCGGAACGCTCCAGCATGTCGGCAAGCAGAAGACGCTGGGTGGCGTCGTCCTCAATGATGAGGACCCGTCCCGTGCCCTCCTCGGTAGCGTCCGTAGTCACGCGCACTACCCCCCGGCCATCCATGCCTCATCGGCACTGGACGCCAGTAAAAAACGATCAGACCATACGAAATATGCTAGCGGATAAGGCCAACAATGTCAAGAGTTAACTGACGCCAACGCACCATTTCTCGTTAAAAGATTGTCACGCATGAATACCATCATGCCATCCCCAGGCTCAAATTCGCCTACTTCCGGAAATCCAAGTCCTGGAAAGGGCTTCGTAAGTCAAAGCCTATCAACGATCAGAGTCGGCTAGGAGTGGATCGATTCGGCTTGGCATGTGACTTGCTCATCTCCTTGAGTTGCACGAGTGGGAGACTGATGTAATGGATGACATTGCGAAACTGAGGGCGGTTGTAGACGATCTCCAGGCACGCCTCAAAGAAGAAATGCGCTTGCGCGAGGATTTGGAACGCAGGTGCAACGTGCTGGAGAAGCTCGTGTACCGCGACCCGGGAACGGGGCTTCGCACTGAAGGCTACATGCATACCCGAGTCCGCGAAGAGATCGAACGCTGCATCCGGTATCCGGCTTCGGCGTCCTTGATCACATTGTGCGCGCCCACGGAGAAGTCGGAGGCCGTGCCGTCTCTGGGTCTCCGTCTGGGCGAAGAGCTTCGCGAATCGGACCAGGTATTCCGTCTTGACCAGCATGGTCTTGCGATTCTCCTGGTCGAAACCCCGGAAGACGGGGCGGGCCGGGTAATGGAACGTCTTGGCGCGGACCTACAGGCCTTCATCAAGGGCTACGGGTTTACGGTGACGAGCTTCCCAGTGGACGCCAACTTGGCGGAAGACTTCATGGGGCTGGCGTTGACGCGTCACAACCAACTGCATCGGCGAATCCACCCTGACGCCGCGGACGGCGCATCGGCGGCGACGTGGGTGACGGCGCACTAGGGTCCTTTCGGAAACGAAGCACTCCTGAGAACGCCGCGTTCAGCCTAGGCTGGACGCGGCGTCTTCACATCTTACCGGAAGAGTACCGCCCTCCGCATCAGCCCTCGCCCTCGGGACTCTGCTGCCCGGCTTCCCGCCTTGCCGCGGCACCCAAGCCGCGCGATCGCAACGTCAGTATGGCGGCCCCGAGTCCATGGATCAGCACCCCGAGCGCCAGCAATTGTCCGAGCACCGGAAGGATGCACGCACATTCCATGGTCAGGCCGCCGATCACCGTCGCCTTGGGTCCTGGCCCGTCACCCGGAGCAAGTCTGCCGCCGAGGCATGCGTAGGCGCTTGCGCAACCGGTCAGAGCGCAGATCCCAAGCGCCAGCAGCACGAGTAGGCCCAACAAGGCCAGGACTTCGACGTTGAGCAGCAAGGCTACGATGAAGAGCCCCACCACGAGATGCACGGCGCCCTCGACGTAGCACCGCACGGTGCGCGTCTCATACGTCGTCTGCATCCGGGCGCTGAGCTGTGGACAAGCCGCCTGGAACCACACGGCAAACGCCACGTAGGCCGCCTTCAGACCGACCCAGACCAGCAGGCCGGCAAGAGCCGCACCAAGGGTCAGCGCCAGTCCGACCCCGTCGCCCGGATGGCGAGCGGCATGCTCCGCACCCGCGGCAGTCTGAAGCATCAGCGCCAGTGTCAGAGGTACATTCATTCCCATCACCTCCCGATTCAGTGACTCGGACTGAGGGGGTCTACGCCCTCGCCGGTCCGATCTTGGTTGTGTCCATGTTTCGTCACACTGGCGCTGATGCCGTTGTAGACGACCGTGAACGCCACAAGCGCCGTCAGTAGCGTCCACAGCAGAGATTGCGGAATATCGGGGGCGCGGCCAGCCAACCGGGAGGCCTGCTCCGAGGCAAGCGACAGTGGGGCCCACAGGAGTGCTCGGGCCTGCGCCATGTCGACCAGTCCCAGGAGTCCGTTCAAGGTTTCCCACACGGCGGCAAGGCGAAGTGGAACGGGATACAACCACCCCACCACGACCACAGCGCCCGTTGTCAGCGCTACGAGCAACACGGCGCCCGGCCGGGTCCACGCCGCGGAAGTATCCGTGGCGCCCGATCCGGTGCTGTGCCGGATTGCCGCTGCCAGACCGGGTGACGGGCTCGGCCGAGGCAACTCGCGAATCCCCGTGGCGAGGGCCGCCAGGTCGGACGCATACCGGCGGCACGGGGCACACCCCGTCAGGTGGGCCTCAAGGCCGGCGGCCAGTTCCTCGCCTTGGTCGAATCGCTTGGCAAGGAGTGCCTGAATCTCGTTGCATCTCATGGTTCGTTGCCTTCCGTCATCAGCCGGCGCAGTTGCCGGCGTGCCCTGCACAAGGCGGTCTTGGCCGCGCCTTCGCTCAACCCCACCGACTCGGCCGCCTCCCGTATGGAGAAGCCCTCGGTGTAGTGAAGTCGTACCAGTATTCCGACGCGCGGGGGCAACTGGGCCACGGCTTCGTCGAGCCGGGTCGCCAATTCACCGCGTTCGGCCAGTTCGGAAGGATTCGGCCCCAGTGCCGTAGGCTGCCGCGCCGTCCACTCGTCATCGTCAAGTGGAATCGCGACCCCGCGCCGCCGCTTGGACCGTAAGGCGTTGAGGCCCGCGTTGGTCGCAATGCGACACAGCCAGTTTCGGAACGGCCTGGCCGGATCGTATCGGTCCAGTGCGCGAAGCGCCCGCACGAAGGCCTCTTGAGTCACGTCTTCGGCTTCCTGCCGGTCGCGCACCACGTGGTACACGTGCGCATAGATGCGCGGCGTGTAGGCATCCACCAAGGCGCCGAACGCGTCTGTGTCGCCCGTGCGTGCACGGGCGATCAGAACGGCTTCGTCAGGCGTGACTGAATTGTCCGCGGACCGTGGGGTCACGTTGGGCTCCCGGGTCTGAGCATGCCGTGTGCGTGAAGCCCGGCCTGCAGGCCGGGCTCCGGCACGCCGTCTGACTTCCCTCCGCATCAGTATACCCGTGTCGGCCACCGTTCACGTGTCCTCATTGCCGGGGTTGTTGGATCTTACCTTCCTGGCACGCAGCCAGGAGATCCATTGCGCGGTCCATCTCGACCGTGAGAGTACCGGAAATCAGGGCTCCTTGCGCCGATGTCCGGACAGGCCACGGTCCCCCTTGCGTCAGGCCGAGGTGGAGTTGCAGGAACGCCACCGCCCCTCGAAGCATCTCGGACAGCAAGGGGGCGTCGGCCGCATTCAGTGCTTCGCCGTGCAAAGACACCGTCACGTCGTCCTCTCCGGCCGTGAGCGCGAGGGAAGCCTGCTTCATGCGCCCAGCAATCGGATTGTCCACCGCGCGATCCGCGGGCGGTGCCACCAATGCGATGGCCAAGGGCGCCGAATCGGCCGGGCCTGAGCGGCCTGCGGGAGCCGCCCGGGCCGGCTTGGCCGCGGCATCGATTATCCGCCATAGCATGAGCGGTTCGGAGCTGATAGCCAGGATACCGGGTCCACGGAGCGAGGCGGGTCCCAAGAACGCGGCGTAATTCATAGCGCCGGTGTCCTCGTCTTCCCACCCGTGGACGATCTCCCCGCCGTATTCCCGTTCCTCGTAGACCGCGCTCATCGACACCATGCCGATCAGCTCCTCTTGGGGCCATGCCCCTTTGAGGATGACGGCGCCGTTGCCGCCATCACGTAGTTCGCCCACCAAAGCAAAGGCATCGACGTCGCGGAGAAGATTCACGCCGGTGAACCCCTCCAGCGTATCTACGAAGACGTCCAACTCCCGCAGATCGAGAGATTGCCGAATCCTGCCGTAAAGGTCATGCGATACGAGCCCCTTCACGTCCACGCAGACGACGACTTCCGCGTCATGGGGCACGTACGGGAGGAGTTGGTCCGCCCAATCGGCCGCGTGCGCGATCTGTGTCCACAGTACCGCGACGACAATCAGAACCTGCACTCCAGATCGTCTCATCTCGCTCTCCTTTCACAACAGGCCATCTGCGCGGCCGTTCGCGGTTGAATGAACTACACCGCTCCGAGGGAGAAGGTTACTTCGCCACGAGACGAGGCCACTGGGATCCGCACTCCGATCCTGGTAGACTCGGCTTTCGCGTTGCGTTTCCATGGGAGAAAACGAGGGGTCCATGAATAACGTCCGACTGCAATCCGATTTCTGGGAGTACGTCGATCAACTGGCCGGTGAGGCACGGATCGTGATTGACCGTCCAAAGGGATCGCGCCATCCCGATTTCCCGAACCTCGTGTATCCCGTCGACTACGGGTATCTGGAGGGGACATCGTCGCCCGACGGAAACGAAATTGATGTGTGGGTGGGAACGCTCGAACCGAAGCGAGTCATGGGCGTGATCTGCACGGTCGACCTCACCAAGCGCGACTCGGAGATCAAGGTGCTGCACGGATGTACCGAGGAAGAGGTGGACATGGTCTTCGAGGCCATGAACACCCACGGCATGCGCGGGCTTCTGCTTCTGCGCTAGTTCGCGTCCCCGCCACGCTACGGGGTGAAGTCCATGCCCGGCCTCAGCGAACACACCCACTCCACCACCAGTTTCACGGCATGCTCCACATCCGAGAGCGCCACGATCTCGACGGGCGAGTGAAGGTAGCGCCCTGGCACGCGAATCAGCCCCGTTGCCACGCCGCCCCGAGCCAACTGGATCGCATTGGCATTCGTGGGCGTACCGCGGGGTTCCGCCGCCATCTGGTGGGGAATCCCGCGTTTCTTCGCGATGTCCACCAATTGGCGCTCCACGACCGGGTTGATGTTCGGCCCCCGGTGCAGGACAGGGCCTCGACCGATACGCCGGTCGCCGAACTCGCGGGCCTCGACACCGGGATGGTCGGTGGTCCATCCGAATTCAACGGCCAGGGCCACGTCCGGGTTCACGGTGTGGGCGCTGGTGCGTGCGCCGCGCATCCCGAGTTCTTCCTGCACCGATGTGACGCAATGGAGCCCGCACCGGATTCGGCGCCGCGCCAGGCGTCGCATGGCCTCAAGTATCACGAAGCACCCCATCCGGTCGTCGAATCCACGCCCCACCACGTGGTCGTCCATCAGCCGCTCGAATCCTGCATCGACCGTAATCGCGTCGCCCACCGCAATTGCCCGCTCCGCACGAGCGCGGCCGGTCGCGGCGATGTCGATCCACAGCCGGTGGATGGGTTCGATCTTGCCGCGTTCCTTGGGTGGGGTAAGATGCGGCGGTTTCCGGCCCACCACGCCGGGCACCGGGCCTCGCCTGCCATGCACCAGCACACGCTGACCGTAGAGCAAGGCCGTGTCGACGCCGCCTATCGCCCGAAAACTGACGAACCCGTCATCGTCGATGGCGTTGACCATCATGCCGACCTCGTCGATATGGGCATCAAGCAAGACGCGCGGCGACGCGTCCCCGTTGCGCACAGCGTACTGATTCCCGTGACTATCCTTCCAGACCCGGTCCACGTGCGGCGAAACGTACGCGCGGCACAACGCCTGCGCCCGCTTCTCGAACCCAGACGGACTCGGCGTATTGACCAACCGCTCCAGAAACGCCAATGATTCCTTTCTCATGCACGGCCTCCCTCTTGCCCGTACCGCCCAGTATCCCACACGCAACGTGGCACGGCAACCGGCGCACCCCATCCAAATCAGTCCGTATTGCTCCGAGGCCGACGTCCGCAGGGTCCCGCGTGTCAGCACGGGGGTTGACACACACGCGTGAGGGGGAGCATAACGGCGGACACGTGGCGCGAACCGATAGGAGACCTATAGACATGGGGGAGTTATCGCGGATTGCCCTCGTTGTGACCATCGCATGTGCATGCACGCTCTTCCGCCCACACGTCTCATCCGCCGAGACCGTGTTTCCCAACGCCTCGTGGGCCCATCGCGATCCCGCCGAGCTTAACGTGGATGCGGCCGCGCTGGACCAGGTGGCACACGCCCTGAGCGGCCGTGGGTGTGTCATCAAGGACGGATGGGTGGTCAAGGAATGGGGCGACCAAGCCGAGGTGTGCGACTGGCTGTCCTCGGCGAAGCCGGTGCTGAGTACGTTGCTCTTCTTCGCCGTCGAGGAAGGACTCGTGAAAGATGTGGACCAGCCCATCGCGGATTTCGAATGGGGTCTGCGGCCCAGGCATCGCGGGATCACCTTCCGACACTTGGGCGCCATGAGCAGCGGATACGCCCGTCCGGAGGGTGCCGGCGAGGCATGGGCATACAACGACTTCGCCATCCAACTCTACCAGAAGACCCTGTTCGACAAGGTCTACAAGACCCACGGCAACAATGTCGCTTGGACCCCTCTGCGGCTCGGCGCCTTGGGATTCCGCGACGGCCCGAAGTTCAGCAACAAACACCGGTTGAAGGCGTCGGTGCGCGACTTCGCGCGTATCGCGTGGTTCTGGTGCCATGAAGGCAACTGGAACGGACGCCAAGTGCTGCCCAAGCGTTACTTCAATGAATACATGCGCCATCAAACCCCAGAAGACCTCCCTCAAACTGCCCGGACAGGCACGGACGACGACTATCTGGGCATTGGATCCTATGGCGGCGGTTCGGACCACTTCAGCGAAGCAGGACCCGGCATCTACGGGTTCAACTGGTGGTTCAATGACACGGGTCGCCTCCACCCGGACGCCGTGACGTGGCCGGACGCACCGCGGGATACGGTGATGTCCATTGGCGCGCGCGGCAACTGCGCCGCTTTCGTACCCAGCCTCAACGCCGCGCTCATCTGTGCCGACGGGGATTGGGGCAAAGTAGCAGGTGGAGACAGAGATGCGAAGATGAATCAAGTGCTCAAGCGCTTCGCGACTGCCTGCGGATACCGGTCGCCCTCCATCGGAATCAGTGGAGATCTCGCCAAGTGGGCGCCGGTTACCATCGATTTTCATGGCCCCTTCTCAGAGGCTTCCGGCACCGATCCCAATCCGTTCCTCGACTTCCGGTTGCAGGTCGGCTTCGTATCGCCGTCGGGACAGACATTCGATGTGCCGGGTTTCTTTGCGGGCGACGGCAACGGGGCACTGGCCGGTGACGTGTGGCAGGTCGTGTTTTCACCCGATGAAATCGGTCAATGGCGATTCACAGCTTCATTCCGCGCAGGAACCAATGTGGCCGTCAGCCTGGATCCCAACGAAGGAGAACCCGCCGCATTTGATGGCATGGCGGGGCGGTTCCTTGTGTCGCCACACAGTTCGGAAGCGCCGGGATTCTACCGATGGGGCCGGCTCGAGTATGTTGGGGACCACTATCTGAAGTTCAGGGACGGTCCGTACTGGTTGAAGGGCGGCACGGACAGCCCCGAGGATCTCCTCGCCTACACGGGATTCCTCAACACACCGGGTCGAAAGCATGCCTATGCGGCCCACGTGCGCGACTGGAACGACGGAGATCCGAGCTGGGACGACGGACAAGGCAAGGGCATCATTGGAGCCCTGAACTACCTGGCTTCGATGGACGTCAATAGCATCTATTTCCTCGTGATGAATATCGGGGGCGACGGCAAGAATGTATCCCCCTATCTGAACCCCATTGTCCGAGAAGGCAGCCCGGACAACGACAACGTCCATCTTGACCTTGCCAAGCTCCGCCAGTGGGACATCGTGTTCAGACACGCCCAGCGGCTTGGCATCATGCTGCACATCGTGCTGAACGAGGCGGAGGAACCCAACAAACGCGAACTGGACAACGGCGGGCTGGGTACCGAACGCAAATTGTATTACCGGGAACTGGCGGCGCGCTTCGGTCACTACCCGGCTCTCCAATGGAATCTATGCGAGGAATACAATCTCAAACTCAAACTCGATCCCGGCCTTGTGCGGGAGTTCGCTCAGTACCTCCGAAGCGTCGACCCCTATCGGCATCCCATCACGGTGCATCACGCGGGCAACGTAAGCAACGCATGGACGCCCTTCCTGGGCGACTCTCTGTTCACCGTGACCTCGTTTCAAGTGAACAAGAAGGTGAGTCACGTGGTGGAGACGTGGCGCGCGAAATCGAAGGCGGCGGGCGTCCCTCTTGTAATTGGCATGGACGAATTCTTTCCCGACAAGACGCACGATGCCAATGTGGACCGCCATCGTCGCGAATACCTGTGGCCCGTGTACTTGTCCGGCGGCCAGATCGAATTCATACTCGAAGAGCTTCTCAAAGTGGAGGATTTTCGCAACTATGAACGGCTCTGGGAGTTCATGGCCCACGCCAGAAGATTCATGGAGGAAAACCTCCCCTTCTGGGAAATGCAGCCCGCGGACGACCTGCTCACGGGCGAATCGGAGTTCACCGGCAAGAACAGCATCGTTGCAGGCCAAGTGTTCGCCAAAGCAGGCGAGTGCTATGCCGTATACCTCCCGGTCGCCGAACAAACCGGCTTGCTTGACCTCACGAACGCTTCAGGAACGTTTGTGATGCGGTGGTTCAATCCGCGGTCCGGCGCGTTTGAGGGGGCGGCGTCCTCCCTCGAAGGAGACAAGCAGATTCCGTTGGGGCCTCCCCCGGCCGACGCGTCAGAGGATTGGGTGGTCCTTCTCGGGCGTCAGTGATGCACCGCCGGCCAAGGGCTTCTCCCGGCCACGGCATCGCACAATCTCTGTATCCCGCCCCGTCCTTATCGCCTCATCGCTCCGCCTGCCAATTGAAGCCAACGCGCAACGAGTGATACCATACGATCTTGGCTGGACCTATACCTTTGGGCGGTGAACTACTTATGAAGATCACGATAGCGGGTACGGGATATGTGGGGCTTGTGGTGGGCACGGGACTGGCCGAGAACGGCCACAGCGTGACCTGCGTGGATCGCGATGCGGAAATCATCGGACAGCTTCGAGAGGGCGAGCTGCCCATCTACGAACCGGGTCTCGAGGAACTGGTAGCGCGCAATCTCGAAGAAGAGCGGCTCCGGTTCACGACCGACCTGGCGGAAGGCGTCGCCGACGCGCTGCTGGTGTTCGTGTGCGTGGGTACGCCGACCAACGGCGACGGGGCCATGGACGTGTCCGGCGTGTTCGAGGTGGTCGAGGAAGTGGCGCAGGCCATGACCGGCTACCGGATCATCGTGCTGAAGAGCACATGTCCGGTGGGCACCACCGAGAAGGTCCGGGAACGCATGGCCACGCTCACGGATCATCCCTTTGACGTGGTCGTCAACCCCGAGTTTCTGAAAGAAGGCGCGGCCGTGGACGATTTCATGCGGCCGGACCGTGTGGTGGTCGGCTGCGACGATGTCCGCGTGGAAGAGATCATGAAGGAGTTGTACGCGCCCTTCCTGCGAACCGGCAAGCCCTTCATCCTGACCAGCATCCGCAGCGCCGAGTTGTCCAAATTCGCCGTGAACGCCATGCTGGCCTCGCGCATCTCGCTCATGAACGAGTTGGCCGGCATCTGCCGGGCCGTGGGCGCGGATATCGGGGAAGTCTCCCACAGCCTCGCGTCGGACGAGCGTATCGGCTCCTCGTTCCTGTTCCCCGGCATCGGATTCGGGGGATCCTGTCTGCCCAAAGACGTCATCAGTGTCGCCCAGATGGCGCGCGAGGCGGGTGTCGACTCGGACATGCTGGACGCCATCACCGCCGTGAACGAGCGGCAGCAGCGGCAGTTCGCCGAGCGAATCCTGGAGTTCTACGGCGACGCCATCGCCGAGAAACACATCGCCCTCTGGGGCGCCACGTTCAAACCGCGTACCGACGACCTGCGGGGCGCCCCCGCGTTGAAGGTGTTGGACGCGCTGCTGGCGGCCGGTGCATCGGTCAGCGTGTACGATCCCGTGGCGGGGCCAAAACTCACCGCGTTGTACGGCGACCGCATTACGGTGGTGCCCAAATGCTATACGGCCTTGGACGGCGCCGACGGCCTTGCCATCGCCACGGAATGGAACGAGTTCCGGCGGCCCGATTATGACCGGATGGCCGAATTGATGCGCGAGAAAGTGATTTTCGACGGCCGAAACCTATACACGCCGAAGGTCCTCGCGAGGAGCGGGTTCCGCTACTTCAGCGTGGGTCGGCCAACGGTATAGGGCCTTCACGAGAAGGCTGAGGGGCCTTCACGAGAAGGCCTTCGACCGATGAGGATGGACAAGTACATGAGCACAGTTCTGATTGCAGGCGGCGCGGGGTTTCTCGGCTCGCACCTGTGCGACCGGCTACTCAGAGAGGGGCACCACGTCGTCGCCGTGGACAATTTCATCACGGGCCGCCGCGAGAATGTGGCCCATCTCCTCGACCATGACCGGTTCCGCCTGATCGAACACGACGTCTCGGAACCGCTGGACGTGGACGGCGATGTGGACTTCGTCATGCACATGGCGTCGCCCGCCAGCCCGCAGGACTTCAAACGCATCCCCTTCGAGACACTTCGCGCCGGGTCGTTCGCCACCCACGCGCTGTTGGAACTGGCCCGCGCGAAGAGCGCCCGCTTCTTCCTGGCCAGTACGTCCGAAATCTATGGTGATCCCCCCCCCGAGCAGCACCCTCAGCGCGAGGAGTACTGGGGTAACGTCAATACGGTGGGCGACCGTAGCGTCTACGACGAAGCGAAACGCTACGCCGAGGCCGTGACCATGGCCTATCATCGCGAATACGGGCTGGAAACGCGGATCGTGCGCATCTTCAACACCTACGGACCCCGCATGCGGCCGGAAGACGGCCGGGTGGTGACGAACTTCGTCCGCCAAGCCCTGGCCGGAGAACCGCTGACCCTCTACGGCGACGGATCGCAGACGCGGAGTTTCTGTTATGTCAGCGATTTGGTGGATGGCCTCTACCGGCTGCTCATGTCGGATGAAGCGATGCCGACCAACGTGGGGAACCCGGTTGAGCGTTCCGTGCGCGACTTGGCCGAGATTGTTGTGCGCATGACCGGCAGCGCGAGCGTCATCACCGAGATTCCGGAGCCGTTCCGGGACGACCCACGCCAACGGCGCCCCGACATCTCCAAAGCCAAACGCGTGCTGGGATGGGAACCGAAAGTGGCACTCGAGGACGGTCTCAAACTCACTATCGACCATATGCGGCAGGAGCTCGGCGCGTAGACGGACGACTGCGGCAGTGCGGAAGGAGCGACAGGACATGGCGACGACGGGGGAACGACGGAGCATCTCAGGCATTCGGGGGACCGCCGAATCCCTCCCCTGCGGTCGCGTCGTCGACTACGCCAAGGCGTACGCCACCTTTCTTCGGGACATCAACGCCGGGAACACGATTGTCATCGGACGCGACACGCGGCCCATGTCCGCCGAATACACCGAGCGCGTCATCGAAGGCCTGACCACGACGGGCTGGGACGTCATCGACCTGGGCATCGTGCCGACGCCAACCGTTCAGATCGCCATCGGCAAGCTGGGCGCGGCGGGCGGCGTGGTAGTGACGGCATCGCACAATCCCGTCGAGTACCATGGCCTGAAGTTCCTGCACAATCGAGACGGCCACGGCATGTTCCTGGAGAAGCCCCACGTAAACGCCGTGTTCGATCTGTACGACCAGCGCACCTTCGACCAGCGCAGGCCGGGGAAGGTCCGGTTTGTGGCCGAACTGGCGTCCGAATTCGACGACCCTCCGTACACGGGCGAGTACGTGGATCGGCATCGGCCGGACCTTGACGTGCCCAACCGGCTCATCCTCGACCATCACATGCACCGGGTCGTGTCGGCCATGGGACGCGAACTGGATCTCATCCGCGGCATGAATTTCCGGGTTGCCATGGACTCGTGCGGCGGGGCCGGTATCCCGCTGAACTATGTGTTGCTTGATTACCTCTACTGCCAGTTGCGCCGGGTCAACGACGAACCGGGCGTGTTTCCCCGGCCTATCGAACCCACGCCGCCGAACCTGGCCGGGTTGTGCGCGTCGCTGAAGGAAGACGACGAGCCCCACGATGTGGGCTTCGTGACGGACTGCGACAACGACCGGTGCGTCTTGATCGCGCGGAATCCGGACACCGGCGAGTACGAGCCCCTCGAGGAAGACTACACACTGGCCATCGCCCTCGATCAGGTGCTCGACCAAGCGCCGCCCGGCAGCACGGTCGTCACCAATTGGTCCACCTCGCAGATGCTGCACGACGTGGCAAGCAAACACCACGCCAACCTACGGCGCGCGCCCGTCGGCGAGGTGTACACAGCCGTCGAAGCGGTCCACTACCACGCCGCCATGGCCGGTGAAGGCAGTTGCGCCGGCGTCATCGATCCGCGTGTCGGCATGGGACGCGACTGCCTGGTCGCCATCTGGCACATCCTGAGCGCCCTCGCGTGCAAACGCGAAAGCCTGCACGCCTTGGCCGAATCGCTGCCCAAGTACGCCAAGGTGAACCGCGACCACGCCAGCAACCGTTCCATCGAGGACACACGGTTGGTGCTCGAAGCCATGCAAAGCTATTACGCCGCCCAGCGCGGGATTCAGTTCATCAACCGAGAAGACGGCTTGGTCGTTTTCTTCGAAGACCGGTCCCGCATTCAGATCCGGAGTTCCAACACGGAACCCGTGCTCCGCGTCCGTTCCGAAGCCCCCGACGGCGAGGCCGCGGAACGGCTCGTACAGGATGCCCTAGCGTTCATCGCCAAAGAGACTGCGGGGGATGGTGCGTAAGGCACTGTCCTGCAGCATGTTAGCTGATTGAGACATGACGGAACACCGCGAAAGCGTGGGGGCAGGCCACGACAGTCGATGCCGCACCGTCTAGCACCGCATTAACTGTTGACTGGTGACAAACGGACTGCCATGATGGTATTATATTTGCAGAATTGGTTCTTGGGGCTAACGTGGTGCCGCATAACGCCCTTTGTTCACGGCTCGTACAGGAGGACTCCGCCGCATGCCAAGCATGAGGTCTCTTTTCTCAAGTAGTGTATCACTGGCCATCGTTGCCGTGGTACTTGTGGGGTGTCCGGAGAAGCCGGACTACGCGCCGGCCATCCTTGTGAATCCGGCCACGCTGGACTTCGGCGCCGAGGAAGCGGCCCTGACCTTCGTGGTCAGTAACGTGTGGACATCGCGGCCTTTGCCAACGTTCACCGTGACCGCGAACCAGGCATGGATCGGTATGACACCGACCACGGGCACCAGCACCGGCCCGGAAGATCCGGTCACCGTCACGGTCACGGTTGATCGCGCGTTAATGGCCTCGGGTGAAAACACCGGCACCGTTTTCATCACAGCGCCCGGCGTGGCCCAGCAGACCGTTACCGTGAAAGCGCGGGCGATCCTGGTAGCAAGCTTCAGCGCGGCGACCACGCTTCCTTTTGTGGGCGACCCGCTGGTATTCTTCGACCAGTCGTCCACGGCTCAGGGATACGGCCCCATCACCAATTGGGATTGGGACTTCGGGGACGGTGGCACGAGCACGCAGCCGAATCCCGTGCATACCTACAACGCGGCCGACGTCTATACGGTCACGCTGACCGTTCAGACAGCGACTCGAATCGCTACCCGGACCCGCACCAACTACATCACAGCGCGCGACAAGCTCCCGCCGAACGCGGATTTCGTAGCCTCCAACCGGAATCCCACCGCCCTGTACAGCACGGTGCAGTTCGTAGACCTGTCCGACCCCGGCACTGCGCCTCCCATCACGGACTGGTTCTGGAACTTTGGCGACGGAAATCAGTCGTCTCTGCGCAATCCGACGCACATTTTCGGGATACGCGAGATCTATACCGTCTATTACGACATTTACCTCACCGTCACAACTGCTCATGGATCTGACGCCGAGGTGAAATTGGGCTATATCGGCGTCCAGCCCGCGCTGCCCACCGCGGAGTTCACCGTCTCGAACCAATCGCCGTTGGTGGATACCCCTGTCCAGTTCTTTGACTTGTCCCAGCCCGGAAGCGGCGACATAACTACCTGGTTCTGGGAATTCGGCGATGGCGGCACGAGCGGCCAGGTGAACCCCTCGCACATGTACACGACCCCCGGCGCCAAGACGGTGAAACTCACCGTCACCACGGCCGTCGGACCCCACACCACGACCAAGGTCGGGTACATCAACGTCCGGGCCTTGCCGCCCGACGCCGAGTTCACCGTAGACGACACCAACCCTGCGGTGGGCCAGACCATTCAATTCACGGACCAGTCCACGCCAGGAAGTGCGCCAACGATCCTTTCCTGGCTGTGGAACTTTGGCGACGGCAGCACGAGCGGCGTGCAGAATCCCACCCACTTCTACACGGCAAACAGCCTGTATGACGTGAGCCTGACCGTCACGAGCGTCTACGGGTCCAACACCGAGACGAAACCTGACTACATCGTTGTTGGCTCAGCTCTGGACGGGTATCTCAACAACGGTGACACGACCTACCGGGTTGAGGAAGTCACGACTGAGACGGGGATGTTCTACAATGCGTATATCTGCAAGATGTACTCGCAGACGTGGGACATGGGCGCCGACCATACGGAATGGTGGCACTGGATGACCATCATCGAGCCCAAAACCAAGTCCCTGACCGACACGGCACTGCTTCTCGTCGATGGAGGCAGCTCCGGAAATTCGCGACCAGAGATCACGGGCGACCTCGCGAACATGGCAAACGGACTCGGGCTGCTTGGGATTACATTCGCTCAAGTTTCGCAGGTCCCGAATCAGCCGATCGTCTTCGACGACGACCCGCTGTCGGAATCGCGGAGCGAGGACGAGATTATCGCCTACACCTTCAGTCGCTTTCTGGACCTGTACGACACCGACCGGGCAACCGCCGAGCAATGGCCCGCACTGCTGCCCATGGTGAAGAGCGCGGTTAAGGCCATGGATACCGTGCAGTCCTTCGTGCCGGGTATCGACAACTTCGTCGTGGCGGGCGCGTCCAAGCGCGGTTGGACCACATGGCTGACGGCGGCCACTGACCCTGAACGCCGGGTGTCCGCCGCCATCCCGTTGGTCATCGACATGCTGAACATGGACGATTCCTTCAACCATCATCACGATGCCTACCGGCACGAGACCGGCGGCAACTTCATCAGTGGCTACTCCATTCAGGTAGAGGACTACGTGATCGAGGGCGTGCTTGATTGGCAAGACACCCCGCCCTATCATGCTCTCCAGGCCATCGTTGACCCCTACATGTACAGAGACCGGCTGACTATGCCGAAGTACCTGGTCAACGGCTCGAAGGACGAGTTCTTCCTGCCCGACTCCGGCCAATTCTACTGGGACGATCTACTCGGGCCAAAGCATGTGCAGTACCGCCCGAACGAGGGCCATGGCCTCAGCGGCGCATATGAGGACGTGCTGTTCTCGGTAGCGCCTTGGTACATGTCGACTGCACAGAACATGTCGGTGCCAACGTTCACCTGGGCCACAACGGATCTGCCAGGAGGAGACCTTGGACTCGCCGTAACCACAAGTCTGTCCGACGCGCCGATTCTCAATTCCGTGACACTGTGGCAGGCGACAACGGTCACGGGCCACCGGGATTTCCGAAACGATTCCGCCCCCGGAGTAACCTGGACCGACACGACCATCAACGACAACGACGACGGCACAGTGGACGGCATCTATACCGCGACGGTTGTCGCGCCGCCAGCGGACACGTGGCGGGGTGCCTTCGTGGAACTTGAGTACACGAGTCCGTTTACTGTGCCGCTCGTGGGCGACCCGATGCCCTACGTTTTCACGACGCAGGTGTTCGTCATTCCCGACACCTACCCGACGGCACCGTAAGGACGACATAACGGATTGAACAATCCGGGGAGAAGGCCGTGATGGCCCTCTCCCCGGTTTTCTGTTTCTGGGGCTGGCCTGTCGGCGTTCAGCGATCAGAAGAGGCGGTCGGCAGAGACGCCGACCCTACCGAAGAGGGGACCTCGCGGCACACCGGAGCCAGGGCACGCGGAAGCGTGCCCCTACCACATCTCCGCCCGCTCGTGCAGTATCCCCAACGCTCA
>JAAEQP010001637.1 GCA_024231375.1 bacterium
CGCAAGAAGTACCGGGAGCCGTCAAAGTCCGCGGGGTTCTCGTCCGCTTTCCAACGGACCTTCATGTCGGGATACGTGCTCGTCGGGACGTCGTGAGATCCCGTTACCCCTGGCCCTCCGGGGATGGATTCGACTGGTTTGAGGGTGTCTTCGTCGAGAATCCAGACCCCGGTCCCGTGTTTGACGTGCTTGTACCCCTGAATCAACGCGCCGGTTCGCGAGACCGTTACCGGTCCGAGGTCCACGTCCACTTCGATGGTCCCGCCGCCACTGAAGAACCAGCGATGGTTCCAGTCACTGGTCTGATAGATGCGCCATGCGCCGTCTTGAAACCGGGCGTTGTAGATTTGGGTGTTCCCGTCGGCATCGAACTTGTGGTAGCTCAGAATCGTGCGTTCTTGGGTGTCGAATCCAACCACGGTCGACTCGTTGATCATACCGCCTTCGATGGGCACGGGGTCGATGATGGTTTCCTTGGATTCGGGGCTCATGGGAAGGGTGATCGGCGTACCGGCCGCCGATTCCCAGTGGACCATGTCCTTGCTGCGGGCATAGCAGAGAAGATGGTTGGTTTCGCACGCGCCCGTCGCCCGCCAGACCCAGATGAGATGGAAGCATCCGTCGGGTCCGACGAAAGGTCCTTCCGGGTAGCAACTGACCTTGCCCAAACCATCGAACAAGGGCGTACTGAGCAGTCGGCTCCATGACTTCGCCTTGGCGTCGTAGCGGTTCACCAACTGCACGCCGTCGCCCGATTTCCCGTCCCGGTAGAGAAAGAGCAGGTTACCCTCCGCATCGGTCAGGAATTGGGGGTAGGTGCATCGTTTCTCGTTCTCGCCAACCATGCGTTTCTCGCGGCGCAGCGTTTCGATGGCGTACGGTTCTTCGGTGCGGAAATACACCAAGGGGTCGCCGTGCATGTTGCCGCTGACGTGGAGATGCCCCCCCTCGTCCATGCTCATGGTGATGTAGTGATGGCTGTCCCAATTGACACGTTCCGGCAACCGTTTGAAAGTCCAGTCCGGGGATTCCAGGTCGCGCATGGCGACGGTCATAGCGCGTTCGTGATCGTAGTAGGCGACGTATTGACGACCGTCCTTGGTCAGCAGGCAGTACCCGACGGAATGGCCCGACCAGGCGGGGGCCACGTCCAGCACCTGAACCACGGTCGGCTGGGTGTCCTGCGCAAGAACAACAGGCGCCAACAATACAATGAGCACGGCAAGGTATGGAACGCATTCATGGACTTGCACGCTAATCTCTCCTCTGGGTGCTAGGGCCGCTTCCGTCTTGGACCATTATACAGACAACCGCGAGGGAGCCGGGCTATACTGGGCCCCGAGGAATGCAATGGATCTGGCAGTGGGTTTCCGGGAGTCGATCAATGACAAGAATCGTCCACCTCAGTCTGTGTACGTCCCTTCCCCTTCTGTGCGCGGCCTGTAACCACGCGGCGGGATCGCCACAACCCGCATCGAAGCGTCCTATATCAGCGATTGCCAAGCGCCTCTCGTGGGTGGGTGTGGCGGTTGAAGAGCCGGACTACACAATCTGGGGCGCGTCGCCTCTCCAGGCCGGCGGCAAGACACACCTGTACGTGGCGCGATGGCCGGAGGCCAATGTGGACCCCGCCTGGCGCAAATCGAGCGAGATCGCGCACTACGTGGCGGACACACCGGAAGGCCCGTTCCGATTCTCCGATGTGGCGCTCGCGGGTACGGGACGGGAGACGTGGGACACGTTCGCGCCCCACAATCCGGAGGTGCGCAAGGTCGGCGACACGTACGTGCTCCTCTACATCGGGAACGACGATTTCCAGCAGCCGCCCCATCCCCTCAATCAGCGGATCGGTATGGCCACCTCCGCGTCGCCGTACGGTCCTTGGCAGCGGGTGGGCGAAGACGGCCTGATTCTGGAGAGTTCACACGATGCCGGCCATTGGTCGTTCGGAAGCCACGTGGTGAACCCGGCCTTTCTGGAAGTGGACGGCCAGTTCTACCTCTACTTCAAGGCGAAGTGTCAGGGCCACGAAGGAATGGTATACGGCCTCGCGGTCGCCGACCGACTGGAGGGACCGTACACCATCGCCGATGAGCCGTTGACGACGAAAGGCGTGGTGATCGAGGACGCGTGTGTGTTCAGGTGGGGCGGCAAGGTGTGCCTGTTGACAACGGACAATCACGGGTCGGTTACCGGCATCCGGGGCGGCGGGGCATTGTGGGTGTCGGACGACGGGCTGCACTTCGACCCGGCCCACACCCAAGCGGCGTATGACCGCATTCCCGCGTACCATCCCGGCTACGACCCGAAGAACGTCACCAAGATCTACGGCACCGATCCGAAGCTTGAGCGGCCCAAGATTCTAATGATCGACGGGAAGCCCGCGTACCTGTACGCTCCGTCCGGATGGAACGTCACGGGGGGCAGCCGCACCGTGTGCCACGTGCTTCGCATCGACCTGGAGCCTGGGGATGGGCCGTTGGTCGGGCGGTGATCTCCTACCTCTCCCGCAGAAACGACGCGTACAGCGCGGGCACCGCTTCACACATGGCGGCCTGGTTGGCGGTGGGGTCGCCTCGGTAGTAGATGAACTTGTCGGCAGCAGGATCGTCGGTGCGCTGGAAGGAGAACTGGCCGTCGTCGCGCACGTCGATCGTGCATGGCCACAGGTCGTTGGGCAAGACGGTGTCGTCGGCGGTGACTTCGCTCGCGGGCACGAGTTGAAATGGGCCGTCGCCGCGCCGCGCAATACGCCGCCCACTCACCTGAGCCCACACGGACGTCTCCCACACGTTATGGGCGCGGGCGCAAATCCGGTCCAACGCCTCCGACTCGACCTCTTCCTCCAAGGCGCACAGGAAGTCCATGCGGACCGTCCGCTCGAAGGCGAAGGCGCAATAGCGTTGCAGCGTGGGCGCCATGCGGCGGATGAACTGCATGTCGGGCAGTTTCCAGAAGCAGTTGTGGGGTCCGAGGTCGAAAGGGCCCTTCTCGGTGGCGCATGGGTACACGGCAACGGGCAGGTCGCACTGCAACACCCGCACAAAGGCATGCACGTCGAGTTGCACGTTCCATTCGAGGTATCCCTTGGGCGCGGCCCCGGCGCACAGGTGGACCAGTCGGGTCTTTTTGCGCATGAGGTCCGGCTCACGATTGAAGGCCACCGCCAAGGGCCGCGCCGACCCGAAGGACACGATGTCCACGGGCTGCGGACTCTGCCGCAAGGCGTCGAGCAACAACGCAATCCCGGTCTGTTGGAACGCGGGCGCGTCGTCCATGGCATCGTCGGGCGCGCGCATGGCGGCATAGGGCGCAGGCGCGCACGGCACGGCGCGACCAAAGATGCTGTTGAGTTGGGTAACCGGCACGTATCCCGCATCACGGCCGCCACGCGGATCGCTGTACTGGCCGTCGGGCGTGTGGTAGGGACGGCGGTACCGTCCGGTCACGTCGAAAACGACGGCGCGCAGGTCGATCTCGGGCAATCCGTACGCCGCGATGAGGTCGAAGTTGTCGCCCGCGTCCTGGGGCGGGTGGTACAAGTCGGTGATGTCGATGACGGGCACCGGACCGGCGGCGCGCGTCTTGTCCGGTTCCTGCGCCGCCGACGGACGCGTGGTCCACGCGGCAGCCGCTACGGCCGCGGCCGTTCCAAGTTCGCGCCGGGTCAATGTGGAGGTGTCGCGATTGGGCATGGGGCTATCCTTTGATGGCCGCACGTTCACTCGGATTCGGCGAAGACTTGAGCCGAAAACCGGTAGAGATCCACCTCGGGGTCTTCCCAGGACCGGTCGGGCATCCCCGCTTTGCGGCACACGGCGGACAGGAAGGTGGGCACGTCCCAGCCCTGTTCGGTGGCGACTTGGGGCAAGAGCAGCCCGCCGCGGGAATCCGAACTGACGATGAACAGGCCGTCGCGGCCGATGACAATCTCACCGATATCGTTGACCGCCTTGAAGGGCGTCTCGGGGGTGTCGCCGGGGGTCAGTGCGGAGATCTCGATGCTGATGTGGTCGAGTTCGTCGGCGCCGACTTGCTCGAACCGCATGTCGCGTGAACAGGCGTTGATGGCGTTTTCACGAACGGCCTCGGCCAAGGGCGTCTCGTTGGCGGTGTAGCCGATGCATCCCCGGAGTTCGCCACCGTTCCGCAGGGTAACGAAGGCGCCGTGTTTGTCTTCGAGCGAAGGCGTGAGCGGATAGGCGGACAGGTCAAGGCGTTTCCCGTCACACACCCAGGATTCGAGACTGTCCCGCGCGATGGTGGCAAGCAGCCGTTTTTGTTCGTGGATATTCCAATCGCCATAGCCGGAACTGAAGCGTGAAACGGTTTCGGTTTTTTCTTTTTTTGCGTTCTGTCGCACAATATCGTTCACCGCTTCGGTTAATGCCTCAACTGCTTCGGACATCACCGCATCAAGGATAGTTGCTTTGCTCAGTTCTTTTGCGTCGAAATA
>JAAEQP010001638.1 GCA_024231375.1 bacterium
CGCAAGAAGGGGCTCATCTGGTACCCGACGTATGTCTGCGATTTCGACGGCGCCTACACGATTAAGAACGAAGAAAAGGTGGCTCAGAAGGTGCGCGTCCACTTCGATTTCCCCAACCGCGACGGCACGTACGACGACTTCGGCATGTTCGTTGACGGGGAAAGGGTGGCGGCGACGGTCAATACCCGCGAGGGTCTGGGCGAGATCGTCGAGTTGGCGCCCGGGCAGAGCGCCGAGTTCCAGGTGATCTACCGCACGCGCGGCATTCGCGATTGGCGCTACGCGATGGACCCCAACGTCGGACGCGTGCAGGGCCTGAACCTTGCTGTTGCCACCGACTTCAAGGACGTGGACTACCCAGAAGGGTGCCTCTCCCCCATGTCGGCCGAGGAGGCCGACGGCGGGATGAGGCTGACGTGGGCGGCCACGGACCTCATCACGCGTGAAGGCATCGGCGTCATCATTCCGGAGAAGCTGAACCCCGGCCCCCTGACCTCACGCATCACCTTCTTCGCGCCAGTGTGTCTGGTGTTCTTCTTCGTCCTCGTCGCGACGATCAACATTCTCTACAAGGTCAACATCCACCCCATGCACTATCTGTTCGTGGCGGCGGGGTTCTTCGCGTTCCATCTCTTGCTCGCCTACATGGCCGGGCATGTCCACATCCACCTCGCGTTCGCCATCAGCGCGGTTGTCTCGGTAACGCTGGTGACAAGCTATCTGTCTGGGGCCCTTCGAGGCGGGTTCCCGTGGAAAGTGGCGGCAGCCGGACAGCTCTTCTTTCTGGTGCTCTTCTCCTACACCTTCTTCCTTGAAGGCATCACCGGTCTAGCCGTGGCCATCGGCTCCGTCGTCACCCTCGCCGTGCTCATGAA
>JAAEQP010001639.1 GCA_024231375.1 bacterium
GGACCCACGTGTCCGCCCCTACTTGCTCATTAGAATGCAAGATCGCATCGCGAATGTGGTATAATAGAAAGGGTAGTGGGGGCAAGGTTCAAGCTGTTGGGAGATGAGATATGTCAATCAAACATTCGAAAGATGACACGTTGGAACAAGATCGAGAGAGCACGCTGGGCCGCCGCCAATTGCTAAAGACGCTCATCGCAACGGGAGGAACGGTCGCGGTGTCGGCTCTGCTGTCCAGCAAATGGGTCAAGCCAATTATCGAGGTGGGTGTGTTGCCAGCTCACGCCCAGGGGTCGAATGACTGGACGCCGGGCCCTACCCCGATGTGCTACACCCCGACGCTGTCTCCATCTCCCACCGTGCTATGCTACACCCCGACACCATCTTCTACCCCGACGTATCCGCCATTTACTGACCAGCCGCCTCCTCCCACGCAAGAGTCCCGCCGTTTGTTGCGGGAACAACTGCTCGCCGAAGAACGTTTCCCCCCAGACGTCGCCCGCGAGTTGGGTGAGGGAGTGTGATTCAACCTGGGGATGGGCAGACTATCGCCTGCGGCAGCAACTCGGCGAGGGCTTGGATGAATGTATCCACGTCGGCCCGTGTGTTGTAGCCTTGCACCGAGATGCGCACGAACTGGCGCTTGTTCCACCTAACGATGGGAATCTCGACGCGAAACTCGTCGTACAATCGCCGTCGAAGCACATCCGCGTCACAATGTGGCAGCGGGAATGTCGCCATCTGTGCAAACCATAGCGGGTCGTCCGGCGTGATCGGGTCCAGTCCTGTCAGCGCCGTGACGCGCTTGCAGGCGTAACGGACGAGTTCGTGGCACGCCTGCCGCACGCGGGGCCAGTCGTGTTCTTCCATGAAGCGAATCGCGGCGGGCACGGCAAGGTACGCGGCGATGTCTTTTGTGCCCTGGTACTCGTTCGCGGAGACAAAGCGCGAAGCAACCGGATTTTCCGCTTCCCAACCCCAACTCACCACCAACGGTTCCAACATCCGCTGCACGTCGCGGCGCGCGTACAGGAAAGCGGACCCCTTGGGGCTAGACATCC
>JAAEQP010001640.1 GCA_024231375.1 bacterium
ATCTGACCGAGGTCCAGCCTGTGCTCGACAAGCATTGCGTGCGATGCCATGACTACAGCGGACCGGCGGGCGAGCGCCTTAATCTTGCCGGCGACCAGACGTTGTTCTTCAATGCGTCGTACACGGAACTGTGGCGGCAGAAGCTGACGGGAGCGGTCGGTGCGGGTCCGTCCGATACGCAGAAGGCCTACGCCTGGGGGTCCCATTCCAGCAAGCTCGTGAAGACCCTGCTCAAGAAGCATAGCGGAGTGAAGCTCTCACCTGAGGAATTCGATCGGATCGTGACGTGGGTGGACATCAACGCCCCCTATTACCCAACCTATGCGAGCGCCTATCAGCAGAACCTCGCGGGCCGGTCGCCGCTGAATCCGGACGAAATCGAGCGTCTGTCCACACTGACAGGCGTACCGCTCAAGAACTTCGCCAGCTTCGGCGGGAATCCCGGACCCCAAATCAGCTTCCAACGGCCGAAGAAGAGCCCGTGCTTGGCGAAGATCGCAAAGAAGCGGTCGCCTGAATACCGTGAAGCCTTGGCCCTCATCGAAGCGGGCGCGGCGCGCTTGAAGAAGAATCCACGCGCCGACATGGACGGGTTCGTGCTGCAGGGCGACGACGCAGTGCGTGAGGACAAGTATGTGGCCAGGGCGGCAGCGGAGTCGAAGCTCCGCGAGGCGTTGCGGGAAGGCGAACAAGCCTACGACGAATAGACACGTATCGCCCTATGGCGTTTCGGCATGGCTAGCCGCGGTATCCGAACCAACCCTCGGAGGACGTTGCGATGAAGGCCCTCTCCCCCACTCTGGCTATGGTTGTTCTCGCCGCATGTTTGGGCGCAGCGCCCGTGATGGCCGCGGACGTGCCCGGCGCGGGATCGGATGCCGGCAAGACCATCATCTACCGGGACACGTGGGGCGTGCCTCATATCTATGCACCGACGGTGGAGGCTGGCTTCTACGCCATGGGGCAAGCCCAGGCCGAGGACCGTCCCGAGCAGCTCCTGTGGAACTTCATGTACGCCATGGGCGAACGGGCGAGTTTTGACGGGCCCGGCGCTATTGAGTCCGACGTAGTATCGCGCATGTTCGATCACTACGGGGTCGCGAAACGCAACTACGACCGCGTGCGGCCGGACGTGCAAGGGCACTTGACGGCGTACGTGAACGGGGTCAACGATTTTTTCGCGCAGCATCCGGGCGACGTACCCGAGTGGTGGGGCGACCGCAAGGTCGACGAGCACATGGTGATCGCCTTCGGGCGGATATTCTTGTATTCGTGGTCCATCGACGACGCTCTTGACGACCTCAAACGCGGCGGCGTGGAACCCGGCTTCGACGAGGTGGAACGCGCGTCGAACCAGTGGGCGGTGGCGCCAAGCCGTAGCGCCGAAGGCGCGGCTATCCTGTGCATCGACCCGCATCTGTCGTGGTTCGGGCCGTCGCGGTTCTGGGAGTTCCGCATCCATGCTGGTGAGTTAGAGGGGAGCGGGTTCACGCTGGCGGGATTTCCGTGCATCGGATTGGGGCACAACGCGGACCTGGCTTGGGCCATGACCACGGGTGGGCCCGACACGGCCGACATCTTCGAACTCACGCTGAACCCGGACAACCCGCTTCAGTACAAGTACGACGACGAGTGGCGGGATCTTGTCCCCCGGCCCATCACGCTGAAGGTGAGAGGTCAGGACGACAAGGAGATCACTCTCTACGACTCGCATCATGGGCCCATCTGCGCGTTGCGAAACGGGAAGGCCTATGCCGCGAAGACCGCGTACGCCGACGCGGTGGAAGGCAACGAAGCGTGGTACGAGTTCAACTTCGCCAAAGACTTCCGCGGCGCCATTCGGGCCATGGACACGTTGCAGGTGTTCCCGCAGAACGTGATGGTGGCCGACACGTCGGGCAACATCTACTATCAGCGGACGGGCTGTGTGCCGCGCCGACCCGATGGGTACGACTGGACGCGGCCGGTGGACGGTTCGACGTCGGCGACGGAATGGCAAGGATTCCATCCCTCGATGGACCACGTGCAGGTGACAAACCCGCCGCAGGGGTTCATGCAGAACTGCAACATCGACCCGAGTGTCATGATGCCGGATGCGCCGTTCGACCTGGAGAACATGCCCTACTACCTGACCATGGC
>JAAEQP010001641.1 GCA_024231375.1 bacterium
GGCGCGCTTCGTCACCACAGGACTCACTGGGCCGGCCCGGCGCGCTTGGAACGACGAGCCAGTGAGGGCGGCGTTGAATGCGCGGGTGGGCCAAGGGATAAGGTCGGGATTGTAGCGGCCGCCGAGGCTCAGACAGCGCAACGCGTGGTCGCTTCCGCAGACCAGAATATCCGTCAAACCATCCTCATCCACATCGGCGATGGTGGGAGGATAGAGGATGCGGCGCCCGGTCTCGAATTTCCACTCGAGCCGCCCCTGCCAGTTCAGGCAATAGACGTAATGGTCTCCGCTGGCAATGAGCACTTCAATGGCACCGTCGCCATCCACATCACCCAGAACGGCCCCAGCATTCCCCCGCTCTTCCGTCGTGAATAGCCAGCGCAAGGCGCCATCCGCCGCAAGGCAATACACATTGCCCATGGCGTCTGACACCACGATTTCTTCCCCGCCTTTGAGGTCAATGTCGCCGACTGCAAGGCATGATCCGTTGTACACGCCCGCGCCGCCATACATGGGGAAGGTCCAGCGCACGTCGCCGGTCAGGGCGTCGAAGCAGTAGAGGGCGTTGTCCGAGCCCGCGGGAGAATAGATCTCGGCGCGTCCGTCCAGGTCCGCATCCGCGACGA
>JAAEQP010001642.1 GCA_024231375.1 bacterium
TCCTTCGTCGAGGCCGGCGGCACGCTCGTCGCCGATTACCGATGCGGTCTGCGCGACCTGCACGGACGTCTTCGTCCGACTCCGGCCTTGGACGACGTGTTCGGAATCCGCCGCGAGTCCAGAGACGTGCACCGCGCCCGGGCCAGGGTCACGATGAACTACCGTGACCGGTGCGGTGCGCAATTCGAGAGCATCTTCCATGACGCCATTGTTGCCGACGGCGCGCGCATCGACGGAACGCATGACGACGGGTCCCCCGCTCTGCTGGTTCACACCTTTGGCGAAGGCACGGCCATCTATCTCAACTGCGACCTGTACGCGTACGAAGAGATGCGCCGGCGCGGAACCGAGCGCGACCTCCGTGAGCTTGGGCGCAACCTCCTTGTGTACGATGCCGATCTCTTCGCCCCGTTCCTGGTGGCGCACGAGCACGGCCATGCGGCCCCGCATACCGAAGTGACCCGATGGCACGACGGCCCCGCCCGGTACTACGGCGTCCTCCGGGATTTCGTCCAGGACGACAAAGCCCCCATGCGTGTATCGCTGCCCTTCCCCCAAGGCGGACACGTCTACGAAGTGCGCTCGCACCGATACCTCGGGATGGGCCCCGGTAGCGACACGCTGGAAGCAGGCCAGCCA
>JAAEQP010001643.1 GCA_024231375.1 bacterium
CCCCAGCGATTGGAGGCGATTGTCACGCGTCTGCAGGATGCAGGCTTGTTGAAGACGCTGACGCGGATCAAGCCACGTCCCGCAGATGAGAAGTGGCTAACCACGGTTCACACGGCCCAGCACATCGCAGCACTGCGCCAGTTGCACGCAAAGGGGAACCGGTATGCCGGATCGCGCGACACGCCGGTTTCCAAGTCGTCGTACGAAGTCGCCCTCATGGCTGCCGGAGGCGTTCTGGCGGCGGTCGATGTTGTCATGGCAGGCGGAGTACGAAACGCCTTCTGCGCCGTTCGTCCGCCCGGCCATCACGCCACGCAAGACACGGCCATGGGGTTCTGCCTACTCAACAATGTGGCAATCGCCGCTCGCTACGTCCAACAGAAACACAAGCTACCCAAGGTGTTGATCGTCGACTGGGACGTCCATCACGGCAACGGCACGCAGGACATCTTCTATGAGGATCCGAGCGTCTTCTATTTCAGCGTCCACCAGTACCCCTTCTATCCCGGCACGGGCAGTGCGAGCGAACA
>JAAEQP010001644.1 GCA_024231375.1 bacterium
AACCACGGGGTGCGATGATGTGCGGGAGATGAGCCTTTCTAGCCGCTCCGGCGACGATCGCATTTGCCGGCGCCCACAGTCCGTGAGAATGAATAATATCCGCCGAAGCGGCTTTATCCTTCAGGACAGATCCAAGCCCCTTGGGGACGTAGAGCCTCAAAGACTTCCACACGCGGCATGGGACTTCCGTAAGATTCACGCGCGACGTATCGACACCAACGCGCGGACCGAAGTTAGAACCCAAATCCACGCAGCACAGGTCGAGTCGATCGACAAGCGGCGCGAGGTGTTCGCATAACCCAACTATCGACCTGGGCGGACCGCCCATGGTCAGGTTCAGCGAGTCGGCAAGGTGGACAACGTTCATCGGCTCTCCGTATCTTCGGAGCCCGCCGGCGGCGCGGGAAGCTTCCTCCCGAAGGCAAACAGCGAGACCTTCAGGGCGTTGGGGGCGAATTTCTGGTGCAGAACGCCCAGTGCGTACGCGAGTTTCGAGAAGGACAGGTAAGACGGTTCGGCTTCGTATCCGTACACGGACGCATCGAAACGGTGTTTTCTGAACATGGCACGGAGCCTTGCGCGGGTGTTGCACCTGTAGAGCGTGGGAAAGACATCGTCGGGCGCCCGGTCGTCCTGAACCCTGGCCAGGACCGCGGCGTGACGTTTGTTCGGGATGAGTTTCGAGAGCAGCCCGAAGTAACTCAGGACGTTCGGCGTGCGCAGGCAGAGATGCCCACCGGGACGGATCACCCTTGCGGCCTCGGTGAAAAACAGATCGGGATCCTCGACGTGTTCCAGGACCGTATCGCAAATGCACGTGTCGACGGACCGATCGTCGAGGC
>JAAEQP010001645.1 GCA_024231375.1 bacterium
ACCGCGACGCATACACCAAGGAATGGCAGGTGACGAGTCCCGACCTCGTGGTGTTTCTGCCGGACGGCGAAAAGGGCGCCCAAGCGAAGTGCGAGCATTTCATCGTGTTTCCGCTGAAGACCGGAACGTTCTTCGCGGTGTGGACGTCGGCCCATGCGGAGAGCGACGCGAATCAACACATGGTCTTCAGCACCAGCAAAGACCGGGGCGTGACGTGGACGCCTCCGGTCACGATCGCCGGGCCTGAGGAAGTCGTCCCGGATGGCACGGGCATGGCTTCGTGGGGATTTCCCATCTACGTCCCCTCCCGCAACCGCGTCTACGTGTTCTACCTGAAGAACATCGGTCCGAACGACTGGCACAAGGGACTCTCCGGCGAGATGCGGTTCGTCTACACCCAGGACGAAGGGGCCTCCTGGAGTCCCGAGTACACGGTTGACTTCCGTCGCACGGCCATGATGTCGCCCAACCCCGAAGTGCCCAAGAACTGGATCATCTGGCAGCATCCCGTCGAAATCACGCCGAGGCGCATCCTCGGGTGCGGCACGGTCTGGGCCAGCAAGAGCGAGAAGGACAAGAATCCCAAGATGCCGGGCGGCACCGAGTGCTGGTTCTGGCAATTCGACAACATCCTCACTGAGAGCGACCCGGAGAAATTGCAGGTGAGCCTCTTCCCGGAGGGACCCTACGGAGTCCGCATGCCCGAGAAGGAGGGCTCGGTTGACAGCGCGGCAGAGGAACCCACCGTCGTCCGCCTGTCCGACGGGCGCTGGTTCTCCGTGTTCCGGACCCATCGCGGATACGTGGGCTACGCCGTTTCGCAGGATGAGGGGAAGACGTGGTCCGAGGCCGCGCCCCTCCGGTACCGCGATGGCGGCGAGGTCGTGCTCCACCCGCGTTCGTCGTGCCCGTTGTACCCGCTGGAAGACGGCCGCTTCCTGCT
>JAAEQP010001646.1 GCA_024231375.1 bacterium
CTCCGAGATTGACGGAAAGCGCAGAAGGAATCGAACCCAACTGTGCTGCACGAACGAAGACGTGATTCGCATCGTGACGGAGGAAGTGCGCCGCCGCATGCGCGAGCACCCCGAGGCCTTTGCTTATTCGGTCTCCCAAAACGACTACGACAATCACTGCGAGTGCGATTCGTGTCAAGCCCTAGCCGCGCAGGAGGAATCCCAGATGGGCCCCGTCCTGCACCTTGTTAATCGTGTCGCCGAAGCCGTTGGGAAGGAGTTTCCGGACAAGGCCATCGAGACACTCGCCTACCAGTGGAGCCGACGTCCGCCCCGGACGATGCGTCCGCGGCCCAACGTCATCATCCGCCTCTGCTCCATCGAGTGTTGCTTCGCCCACCCCTTCGACAAGTGCGAGTTTCCCGCCAACGTCGAATTCCGCCGCGACGTGGAGGACTGGTCCCGCATCTGCGACCGACTGTGGATCTGGAACTACACCACCAATTTTCGGAACTACTATCTGCCCCATCCCACCCTCCGGGCGCTCAAGGACGACATCGTGTTCTTCATCAACCACAGCGTTAGGGGCATCTACGAGCAGGACACCAAACTGACGCTCAATGGCGACATGTCCACCCTCGGCGCCTACATGATGGCTCAGTTTCTCTGGAATCCTGGCTACGACGAAGACACGGCCATCAACGAGTTCCTCGAAGCCGTCTATGGCGCCGGCGCCAAGTCTATCCGGCAATACGTCGATCTCCTTCACGACAAGGTCAATGGAGGCGCCATCCACGTCCGCTGCTATGAGAACACCGGGGAGGCCTATCTGACCGAAGCGACACTCGGCCGTGCCGACGTCCTTTGGGAGCAGGCCCTCGACGCCGTCCAGGATGATCCTGCCTGCCGCGAACGCGTCGAGTTTGGTCGCCTCAGCATCGACTACGCCGTCATCGAGCACGCTCGCCGGACCCCCCAAAGAGAGGGCCAATCAAGGCGTGTCGCCCGAGAACGGAAGGAAGAACTTGCGGCGCGCATCGAGCGTTTCTTTGCCGTCGCCGAACGCGCCGGAGTTCAAACCCTCGCCGAGGGCCACAATCCCCTCGCCAAATACCGCGAGGAACTCGAAAAGTGGCAGCACGCCGACGCGAGCGAATAGAGGACCACGAATCGATGAACGACGCAGACAAGACCCTGCTCCGCCGTCTGGCAGAAGAATACCGAGCCATCACTGAAGAACCCGTCCACGAAGAACGCCGCACCCTCTGGCGACGACAGAACAGC
>JAAEQP010001647.1 GCA_024231375.1 bacterium
AACACGGCTCGACAACGGTACATCTTCTCTCCCGCGATCACGATGAAAATGGTGAGGATTGTTTGCGGCACAATCCCCGAAAGCCGTTGAGCCGTGTACAACCAGACGGGCAGCAATCAGCACGCCCGAGCACGCGGCGGCGACGTCGCTCTCGACAGGATACGCGTCGTCCTCTCGACAACGCCGCCTGTGGTTGTTATGCCGCCCAATCCCACAGGCGTTACCTCAAGAATCGACATCCAGCCGCCGACGTGCTTCCGTGCATCCGCTTCCCGCATCCAAAACCCCCACGTGAACCTCTCCTGCCCAGCCAACTGGCCGGTGCCAACCATCGTGCTCTGTCTGTTACATGGAACCTCCAATCCGAGCTCCCTGACGGGCGCGGTCGAACTCGTTTCTTGAGTTGACCACGCCCAATCCATAGCGGTAGCGCGAATCAAGAAACCTCAAGAAGAACCCTACGTGCGCAATCGCGCACGTCCGCGTCATCGCGTCGTTGCCAAACGACACCC
>JAAEQP010001648.1 GCA_024231375.1 bacterium
CCACGCCTAGATCTTCGGGCGTGGGTTGGCGCTTGTGCTCCAGGTAATATTCAAGCGTTCCGCGCGCAAGTTTCAGGAGTTGTTCCTTGTCCTGCTCGGAAAGCGATGCGTCGGTGTTCTGTGCTTCCATGGGTTCCCCCTTGCGCCACCGTCCCGTGAAGGCAATGGACAGGTAGCTGACTGAGTTGGTGGCATCGCCGGTCATTCGTCCCGACGTATCATAGTGCAACATAAGCGCTTCTGAATCCGAGGGCAACATGGCCAGCAAGACCGCAATGGCGTTGCGTCCGCAGATTGTCGCCCCGGTCTTCTCGACGTACTCCATGAAGCTCGCGGGATCCCTCTTCTCAATCTCCTGCACGGCCCCCATGTCCAGCTTCTCGATGCTCTCAGGGATGTCTTCCCGGAAAGGCACATACTCGAAGCGAGGGCCGTAGTGCGTGAAATCGCTGCTTACCACTACAAGCGTCTCTTCATCAATGAGGCTGCACAGCACCCGGGCCACGGCACGGGCCGTAGCCAGGTCCAATTGGCCGACCACGATGGGAACCAGGCGGAACTCGCCCAACGCTTGCTGCAAGAAGGGCACTTCGATCTGTACGCTGTGTTCGCCGCGGTGAGCTTCCGGGATGCTAACAAACTGCGGGAAGGCCTTGAGCGCGTCTAGGAATTCCACGTCCAACGGCGCCTCGCCCAGGGGGGTCGCATAGTGCGTCACATCCGGCACGCTGGCGGCATTCCGCATGGCAACCCCGTGGGTGGGACCCAGCACGATCACCCGGCTGAAACGTCTTCCCGCCACGCTTTTCACACCGTAGGCCGCCGTGGGGCCGGAGTAGCGGTAGCCCGCATGAGGCAGAATCAAGGCGTGGACCGAGGCGAGGGGCGGCGTATCGGCTTGGTCGAGGTAGGACTCGATTTCCGCGGCGAGATCCTCCGCGTCGGCAGTGTACCACCGTCCTGCAAGCAGCGAGGGAAACACCTTCTTTTCACAAGGCGCAGTGGCTACGGGTTTGGCAGTCTCTGTCGCGACCGCGGACGCCTGCGTCTCAACGGACTTGCCCTTCACACGCACCAACGAGGTGGCCATGACCACCAGGAAGCCAACGCAGAACACCGCGACCCACAGGCCGGGAACA
>JAAEQP010001649.1 GCA_024231375.1 bacterium
ACCACCAGCGGAATGGCCTCCGCGCCCTCGTCCACATCCGCGGCCAGGATGCCGGTGCGCGTGAGATCCTCGAGGCGCTGTTCGTTCAAATAGTACATATCGTGGGCCGCACGAAGCGCCGTGTTGTAGATGGGGCCCTGCGTGGCGTCGAAGCCCGCGCCGGTTGGGTCATCGGGGGTCGCATTGAGCAGCGTGAGGCGTTGCCCGAAGATACCGGCGGACCCCAGCACCTTGAACGTGTGGGAACGATGCTCTTTTCGTTGGATGAAGAGCGTCGCGCAGGGGTCGAAGTAAGAGAATGCGCCGGGTTCCGGACCGTTGCCGCTCGGACGCGCTGTGGCGAATCCGTAGGACTCGGGTTCCGTGTCGGTCGTGGCGTCCAGCACACGGATGCTGGATAGAATCTGAAGATAACGCGGGTCGAACAGATCGAACAGGTCCACGGGGTAGCACGGGAACACAACGACCGTGCGTCGCACCTTCGGCGGGGTCGTCTGGCCATAGAGGCGGGTGGGATAGCTCAACTCGCCGTTACGCCCCAGGTCTTTGGCGAACTCGATGGCGCCGGTTTCGGGATCGAGAACGAACGCGTCGATTTCGCGCGGACGTGACGAGAACAGGTTTTCGGTGCCCCGACCCACGTTGGAAAACCGGAACGACGCGTCGTCGCCCCGGACCTGTTGAATGGGCTCGCACCGGACGCCGAGATAAGTGTTGGCGTTTTCGCGCCGCACCACGACGAGAGCGCCGTGTTTGGGTTCGTCGGGGATGTAGTTCTTCTTGGGTACGAACTCCACCACGCGGCCACTGACCACGCCGGCGTTGGTGCCCGACGGGGGAAGCACCTTGGCGCGATGGGCTTGGCGTTGCCAATCGACGATCTGGTCGATGCGGGCTGCAAATCCCAGGACCGGGTGGCGGCTGTGCAGAATTTCCTTGAGCATGGGGCGCAGGAACCGCACCTGAGCCGCCAGGTTGTCGAAATCGACGCGGTCGGCGGTATCGAGCGGCGAGTCCACCAGGGGCCGTTCGGCGCCACGCGTCACGAAGGCGTAGGACAACCGTCCGTGCAGCAACCCCACCTCGCCTTCATGGGCCAGGCCGGTGGGAAGGGTATAACCCCAGTGAGCGCCCGCTCGGGCCAACCCGTTGCCCGTCAGGCTCTCCACGAACGGCGAGAGGAGCGGATTCTTGTCCATCCCCTTGTCGAGATACTCGTCCATGGTGTAGAGGCCCGAGGCCAGTGCCGTCCGGTGGGCCAGGATGGTGAACTGCGAGCCGAGGGGCTCGAACAGCTTGTAGAGTCCGTACGCGATGCCTGCGTCGAAGTAGCCGTGGCCCACGTTGTACACGCCCAAGTCGGGGCTGCCCGAGGCCAAGTCCAGGGCAATGAAACTCGCCGGCTCCACGCCGAGTTCGTTCAACTGACGGTCGAAGAACTCAGCCGCGCCCTGCATGAACAGGCCGTGGGCCCCGGTCGCGAGAAACAAGACGGTGCGCGGCGGCGGATTTTCGGCAAAGTATTCGGCGAGGTCGATGAGGGCCGCGATGCCGCAGGATTGATCCGCCCCCGGAGCCAGCGCAGGAACGACGCTCATGGAGTCGTAGTAGGCGGATAGGACCATCACGTCGTCGGCAAGCGCATTCCCGAATTCGTCGGGTGCGGTGCCGGTCCCGCGCACCCATCCGGCGATGTTGGCCTGTTCCGTGTCTATCCAGTCCATGCGCGCGTGGATGGTGGCGGATTGCCCGACGTGTGGCTGAAGTGTGGCCCAGTCTTCTTGTGAAATGAGGAACCGGGGCACGTTGGCGGGAGTCCGCAGAAACTTGGCCGTGCTTTCGAGGTTGGTGGTGTCGTCGGGCGCGACAAGTATCACGGCCTTCCCGCCGAGGGCGGGCACGTTCAGCCAGTTGCGGCCCGAATTGTAGTCCAGCACGACAATGCCGTCTTCCACCGGCTTGCCCGACAACGCTTCCAGCGTGCCAGGCCCGGCGTACACGAGAGGACCCGAAACCCCTTCGGGCGGCGTGGTTGGCGTGCGCACGAGGTTGGGCCAGAAGCAGTGCATGGGAATCGTCGCGCCACCGACCTCGATTCGCGCGTACCGCTCCACGGGCGCGGTGGCGGTGAAGGTCAGCGAGGCTACATTGTCGAGGCCGGCCTTTCGAAACCGGTCGGCCACATACTGCGCCGCTTCGTTTGCCCCGCCGTAGCCCGGAACGCGGGTCGGAATGGCGCTGAGGGCCTGGACCGTTTCGGCGAGGGTTTCGGGGTCGGCCGTGGTGGCCGCCCGCACCTCGTCATCCGTGAGGGCGAACACGAATCCTTCGAAATCGGGCTCTGGCGTTTCCGCCATGGCGGGGCCGATCAGGCACGCGACCAGACAGAGCGCGGCCAGAGCGCAGGCAGCGGATATTGGGATGCGCGCCGTCATACGGCCCAGACCCAGTGGGTGTCTTGGTGGAAGAAGTAGTCGACCACCCACCAGAAGCCGCCTGCCATGAACCCACCGATGACCATGCCGATGAGGAAGGGGCGCGCCTTGCGCAGCAGATGAATGCCGCCGTACTTCGTCATGAGTTTGACGCCAATCCATCCGATGATGATGTGAATCCAGAAGTAGTGGATGATATAGAGGTTGCTGGCCACGTACCCCAGGGGATGGAACGGCCACCACACGAAGTTCATCCGCATGACCGACAGGAACAGCGTCACGCCCGCGCCCACGGCCATCATGGACAGGGCCTTGTAGTCGGGGCCCGTGGGTGCGGTCTGATACCCACGGATGGCATTGAAGGGCTCAAGGGCCAGCGACTGCGCCTTCCAAACGGACAGGTTCAGGCCCCCGTAGCTGTAGTTCAGATACAGGGTGGTGACGAACCCCGCCGCGATGGAGATGGCAATCGCCAGCATCATGGCCGCCACGAGGCGGCGCGCGTTGATGCCGCGGCGTTCGGCGAATTTGAACCCACCCAGAATGTAGGCGGGCATGATGGTGTACCACTTGAGAAACACGCTCTTGAAGAACCCCAGCGTGGTCCACGTGCCGACCGACAACTGGGAGGTACCGACGGATTTCGCGACCAGGTCATGCACGGTGTACGACGGCCCCTGCGACATAAAGATCCCCGCCTCGGCCACGAGACGCGTAAGCACCACCCAGTAGGCGAGGAGCAGGGCGATTACCAGCAGCGACCATCCGGGGTTGGCCCCGGCCATGGCGCAGAAGATCACGAGAAACGCGACGCCCGAGATGAGGCCCCACACGGCCATGCGGTACGTCAGCGGCTCGTCGGCTTCGTCGTCGCCCACCTGGAACCGAAGTCCTCGCCCGAATACGGTCTTCAGATGGCCCCGCATCATCCACAGCAGCATGATGAAGAAGGCCAGGAACCCGCCGCTCGACTGATGGGCCATATCCGGCGACATGGTGTCGGAGTAGGTCTCGTTCCATCCGAAGGCGTAGAACGTGACGGCGCAGACCTTGTTGACGAGCCAGAAGAACCACAGGCTGAACAGCATCTCCTCGGTGAGCAGCATGCAGAAAGCCACCGAGTGGATGCTGATCCAGATGTTGAGATCGCCGATACCGTTCCAGGGGAACTCGGTGAAGTAGGGGGCCAGGTTGATTTGGTACGGAATCCGGGGAAAGACGGGCGAAATCACGTATAGGTTGGCGAAAAGATGGTATATGAAGGGGATTGAGAACCCGATCCACATCCATTTGTTGCGCCAGAAGGGGGACACGGCCCGGTGGTCGTCGTCGCCTTCCGGCACGGCGCTCATTTCTTCGGGGATGATGTTGTACGCGAAGGTGAGCTGTTCTCGCTGGACCCACTGCTTCCGCACAATCGACATGACGCAGATGTAGACGAAGAACAACACGAGGAACCAGAGCCCCCACATAGTCAGTGGCAAGGCCCACGTCTTGGCCACCATGCCCCAGTCGACGGGCGCCACCGACGTGCGGATATAGAGACCTTTCACCGCGTCGTAGTCCTGCGGCGCTATCCAGGACGGGATGATTTCGTTGGTGCCGAGTTTGAAGAGGTCGGCGAATCCGTTGCCAGGGGTGGCATAGAACGCAGGCGCGGACAACGCGGGAATCAGCACTTGGGCGAGGCCCATGGACGAAGCCGTCAACCCCACACCCATCATGCAATACACCACGATGATTTCGCGTGTGGTGAGCGCCCATCGCGGGGCCACGAGGCGCAGTGGGGTGTTGATGCACCAGACCAGCGCGAACAGCAGCACCACCGGCGCGGGGGCGGGTACTAGATGGAACGTGAGCGACCCGTGGATCATTTGGTCCACGTAATGCACCAGCGCGCATTCGAGCAGCACAAACGCCACGCCAACCGTCATCGCTTTCGCGGTGACGCCTGCCGCACCCAACGGGCGGTGTGTGTGGTCCGGTGAATTCACGACGGTCCCCCAGAACCCGGCGCGGTGATGGATGCCTTCGGAGAAAGAGAGCCCTTCCACAGGGCGACGGGCATTATAGGAAGGCCCGGCCCGGAAAGGCAAAGGGCGGACGCGCAGCATGGGGATAGGGACTCAGTCCGCCTTCGCCCCAGCCTCAAGCCGCACAACGGTATTCCCCGTGCCGCCATCCTCCACGGGGCCGACAGACTTGATGACGCAGTTCGTAACGCGCTCGTTCAGGATAAGCCGCGCGGGCGTGTAGTTGGTGACGGTGGAGTCAATCAGCCCCTTCTTGCCGCCGCAATGGACGCGATTGACCTCTTCGGGGATCGGCCGCGTGGTGCCGTCGTGAAAGATGAAGGTGCAGTGGTCGCCGCAGATGGTCCCGAGACTGGTTCGCGCGGTGGGCGTGATGCCTTCGGCAGGACTGAGAATCGTCACTTCGAAGAAGGCGTCTTTCGGGTTTGGGCCGCGTGTTAGGTTGAACAGGGGGTTGTAGGCGATGTCGCCCCGGCAGTTCTTCATCACGACCTTGCCCATATCGCCCGAACTGAGGTCGTAGCTGAAGTCGCCGCACTCCAGCACCGTGACATTCTCAAGGGTCACGTCGCCCACGCACAACAACTGGAAACAGCCGCGCATGCGTTCGACCGTTGTGTCGACGACGGTGATGTTCTTGACCTCGTCGTAGGCCCGCACGCCGTCTTCGGTGAGCGGGATCATCTCGTCCCGCGGGATAGGGCGCTCTCCACGATACATGATTTGAAAATCGTACTCCGTGGCCCTGCCCGTCGTTTCCTTGAAGATGTCGTTGGTCGGGCGTAGCGTGCCGGTGAAGTAGCAGTCTCTGATGAGAACCCCATCGACCGCGTGGAAATGGACGCAGTGTCCGAAGGATTGCATGTAGACTCTGCACCCGATGAGTTGGGTGTTGTGGGCACGGTAGATGGACATGAAGGAATGCTTGTTGAGGCGTCCGAAATTGGGACTGCCTTTGCCGTAGTAGTCCGTATAGCCGTAAGGAACCGACCCCACGATGAAGAACGTGCAGTCCAGGAAGGTGTTGTCGTCGTTGCACACCTCGAACTCAGATTCGGTGACACGATATTCCGGGTAGGGCGCGTCGACGACGTTCCGGAAGTAGCCGCCTTCGAATACGTTCCCCGACCCGTTGATGTGCCACGTGTCCGCCACGTGCGCCTTGCCGGACAGCGTACTCTGTACCGAGACCGGGGTCTCGAACACCACACCGCGCAGGTCGAAATGATTGTTGGACCCGTTGACCGCGAAGATGTGCTCCTGATGGTTCACGGGCAGATTGCCGTCCTCGTCCGGTTCCGCGTGATGCACCGGCGCCACCATGGGCGGGTCCACCGTCTCGGCCCGGTACACGCCCGGTTTCATGCGGATCTTCTGGCCGTCTTGCTTGATGACGGCGCGGAACGCGTCCAGCGTCTCGACGAGCCTGAAGCCTTCGCGAATCTCGAAGGTGTCCGTGATGGGGGCAGGCTCGGGAGGTGTGCGCGTAATCACCTGCATGGGCGGATTGTCCACGAGTTGGAGACGAAGGTCCTTTGCTTCCTCGGCGGATGCAAGAGGGACGAGCAAGAGGCAGGCCACGAGAGCGGCGGAATAGGGGCCGCGTTTCGCGGTCATCATGAATCCCCTGATTCGCTTCCGGGGGTGTCCTCCGGCTCCTTCGCCTCCAACAACGCGATGTGCTGAGCCATGTTCTTCAAGCGGGTCTCGAGACCGGAGATACGCACCGAAAACTGAAGGCACAGGGCCAGGACGAAGAGGATTCCGAAGAAGAACAGGGTTGACGAGGTCAA